>DIFQ01000026.1 GCA_002419215.1 Syntrophaceae bacterium UBA5744 | reverse complement strand
CGTAGATGATCGTCCCCAGGGTTGTCCCCATGGGCACTTCCACGAGGCCCACGTTGTTCACGTCGCCCGTGAGAGCGAAGACCTTCGTGCCCTTGGATCTCTCGGTTCCCACGCCGGCGTACCACTCGCCGCCCCGGAGGATGATCTGGCCGATGTTGGCCAGCGTCTCCACGTTGTTGAGCACGCTGGGCTTGGCCCAGAGGCCTGCCACGGCGGGAAAGGGCGGTCTCGGACGGGGCATGCCGCGCTTGCCCTCGATGGAGGTCATCAGCGCCGTCTCCTCGCCGCAGACGAAGGCGCCTGCGCCCTGGTAGATCTCGATGTCGAAGTCGAAGCCCGTCCCCAGGATGTCCTTCCCCAGCAGTCCCGACTCGCGAGCCTGCCCGATGGCCACGTTGAGACGGTGGATTGCGAGCGGGTACTCGGCGCGGCAGTAGATGTAGCCATGGGTGGATCCGATCGCCTTGGCGGCGATCACCATGCCCTCGAGCACCGCGTGCGGGTCCGCCTCGAGGACGCTGCGGTCCATGAAGGCCCCGGGGTCGCCCTCGTCGGCGTTGCAGAGCACGTACTTCGTCTCCCCGGGCGAGCGTGAGGCGAACTGCCACTTGAGCCCCGTGGGGAAGCCTGCGCCGCCGCGGCCGCGCAAGCCCGACTTGAGGACTTCCTGCACGATCTGCTCGGGCGTCATCTCGGTGAGCGCCTTGGCCATGCCGGCGTAGCCGTCCCGGGCGATGTACTCCTCGATGTTTTCCGGGTCGATGAGGCCGCGGTTGCGCAGAACCCGGAGGTCCTGAAGGGCGAAGAAGGGGATTTCCTGCATGGAGGGGATCCGCTCCTCCTTGCCCGGCTCCTTGTAGAAGAGTCTCTCGACGGGGCGTCCCTTGACGAAGTGCTCCTCGACGAGCACGGGGACGTCCTCCGTCCGGATGTTCATATAGATGATGCCTTCGGGGTAGACGACCATGATGGGCCCCTGGGCGCAGAAGCCGTTGCAGCCCGTCTCGACGACCTTGATCTCCTCCGAAAGGCCGCGTTTGTTAAGCTCGTCGACAAGGATCTTCTTCACGGCGATGCTGCCCGATGCGTGGCAGCCTGTCCCCCCGCAGACCAGTAAGTGCGAGCGAAAAACTTTCATGAACTCTCTTCCTCCCCTCGGATAATTCTACAGCAGGGAATGGGCATTTGCTTCCCTAGCGGACGATCTCGGCCCCCTTCGCAAGCACGAAGGGCGTCTGGATCTCTCCTTCCAGGACGTGGCGCTTGAACACCTGCCGCATCTTCATTTCGTCCATCTTCTCGTACTTGATGGGCTCCTTGCCGAGCATCTCGACGGTGACGAGGGGCTCGCGGCTGCACAGGCCCATGCAGCCCGACGTGGTGACGTTGACATCCGACACGCCGGTTTCCTCGATGACGCGCATGAGGGCGTTGAGTACCTCGCGGGCCCCCGAGGCGATGCCGCAGGTGCCCATGTGGACGGTCACCTTGGCCCGCTGCCCGCCCTCGCGCAGGGCCGTCTGGGAGTGGACCTTTTCCTTGATCTTCTTGAGATCTTCAATCTTCAATTTCGCCATCTTGCTTACCTCTTCCTTCAGTTGAAGGATTCAGGCGGCAGGGTATGGGGCGGTATGTTCTGGAGGATCCGTCTTTCCCGATACCCGATACCCTAGACCCGATACCCCCGGTTTTTATTGGTAGTCATCCAGAACCGATTTCATCTTCTGCGTCTTCACCCGGCCGTGGACGTTGTCGTCCACGACGATGACCGGCGCCAGGCCGCAGGCCCCGAGGCAGCGGACCGTCTCGTAGGTGAACCGCCGATCCTGCGTCGTCTCGCCTTCCGTGACTTGGTATTCCTTCACGACGCTCTCTGCGATCGTCTTCCCGCCGCGGACGTAGCAGGCCGTGCCCAGGCAGACCCGGATCGTGTGCCTGCCGCGCGGCTTCATCGTGAAGAAGGAATAGAAGGTGACGACGCCGTAGACCTGCGCCAGCGGCAGATTCAGCCCCTTGGCGATCCTCTCCTGGATCGCGATAGGGAGGTAATCCAGCGTCACCTGGGCCTCCTCCAGAACGGGGATGAGACCGCCGGGTTTTCCCTTGAAGCGGGCGATGATCTCGTCCAGCTTTGCCACCTGTTCGGCGGTGAACTCTTTGAGTAAATCGCTGTTGCCGGTGTTCATGGAATCTCTCCTCTCTCAGGGGGTGTCAGGCCGCCGCCCCGATGTCGCTCAGGCCCTCCGTGATGTGCTCGCGGAGAAAGCCTGTGACTTCAGGGTGATTCAGGGGCACATCCTCCAACGCTTTTTTGAGCTCCCTCGTGTCCAGCAGATAGGTCCTGCCGTCCACCTCGTGTCGATAGATAAAGTCACTTCCGGGGTTTCCCACGATGGTGGCGATCAGCGAAGATGCGATATCGCCCATGGGCTGCCGGTCGATGTGGCTCAGGCCGAACTCGGCCGTGACCACCGTACCCATTCCCGGTTTCGACCGCAGGGTCATCCGTCCGCCGGTTCTCTCCGTCGCTTCGGAAAGCATCGGGAGACCCAGGCCGACCCGGCGGACCTTTTTCGTCGTGTAAAAGGGGTCCAGGGCCCGCTGCCGCTCCTCCGGGGTCATTCCGCTGCCGTTGTCCGTGATGCGCATCAGGAAGAGATCCTTCGCCCGGTTTTCCCGGATGAGGATACGGACGAGAGTCGCCCCTGCACGGACGGAATTCTCGACGATGTCCAGGATGTGAAGCGCCAGCTCGAGCACTCTCTCACTCCAGGATGCAGCGGCCGCCTTTCTTTTCGAAAGCCATCTTCAGCTCCGATGTTGTGGCCTCCTCCAGCAACACCCGGGTGATTCCCTTGCCGATGTCGGTGATGATGTGGGAATCGGAGGACTCGATCATCGGAAACCGCGCCAGCTCCGGGTAACGGCGCCGCGCTTCAGCGAGCCCCGTCCGGCGGGAGACCTCGAGGGCATCCAGGGGGAGGCCTTCGGGGACGAACCCGAGCTGCCCGAGCAGACCGAAGCTTTCCCGGTCGATGTGGGCCGCAATGGCGAGCCCGCCGAGGCCGTGGATTTCGTCCACGATCCGCTGCAGCGGAAGCACCGTCGCCCCGATCAGAAGCCTCTCGCTCAACCCCTCCACCTCGTCGTGCTCGTTGACGATGGCCTGGCAGCCGAAGCGCTCCTCGTCGTTTTTCCCGGGCAGGTGCCGGTAGACGAGGTCTTGCAGCATGACCAGATTCTCCTGCTTGTCAAAGAGCGCGAGGACGTGCACCTCTTCGCTGCTCATGATCTCCATGCCGGGAAAGACGGTGAGCCCCGTTCCTTTCGCGGACTTGATGACATACGGGACGTTTTCGGATGTGTTGTGGTCGCAGATGGCGATGATGTCGAGACGGCGCGCAATCGACATGGCGACGACGGCCCGGGGGTACATGTCGAGGTCGGCGCAGGGTGAAAGACAGGTGTGGACGTGGAAATCACAACGGAACTCCCTGATCATCAGCGGAACCCCTTGCGGGCTGCTGCCGCCATCCTCCGGGCACGGCCTGCTGCGGCCGGTCACGGCAAAAAACCCCAATAAAAAAGGAAGGTTCCTTTCGGCCCGTTCCTTTACTATAAAATCACGGATTGATCAATTTATATATTTGACCGACGATCTCGAAGGCCGGCAGGTCCGTCACCAGGATCGGGATGCCCTCCGCGTTGGCCTTGGCGGCCGTGTCGAGCGCGGGCTCGCTGCCCTGGATGAGGATGATCCCCGCCAGGTCCTTGAGGCTTGCCACGGCCACGATGTTCTGGTGCACCTGGCGCGTGATCCAGATGTCCCCTTCCTTGCTGTTGGCCATGACATCGCTGAGAAGGTCACCGACATAGCCGCCCCTGACCTGCCTCTTGAGGCTGCCTTCAGCGCAGCTGACCTTGAGGTTCAACGCGCGTACCAGTTCATCCAGCTGCATAAACGTCCTTTCCTGCCGCTTGCCCCGTTGTAACCCTTCCAAAATGCGGAAGTTGCGAAGCTATGAACTTGAGAAGCTTGGAGAAACGGAGAGTGCTTGTTCAGCTACCTGCTTTCCACGCTTCACAACTTCAAAACTTCTCAGCTTCTTCCCCCTTCACAGCGTCAAGGGCGGCAGATCGGGATGAAGGATTTTAGAGAAATCCATGACGATCATCGTCACGCAGGTCCCGATACCCACCTCGGAGGTGATGATCAGATGATCGGAGTATTTCTTCATGTTCGCCAGACCCATGCCGGCGCCGAAACCCATTTCACGAACGGCTGCCGTAGCCGTCGAGTACCCTTCCTTCATGGCGAGTTCGATATCGGGGATGCCGGGTCCTTCATCCTTGGTTTCGATTTTCACCGCCTCATCGGTTACGACCAGGGTGATCGTTCCCTTCTTGGCATAGGAGACGATGTTGATCTCGGACTCGTAGCAGATGATGGCCACCCTCCGCACAATGTCCGTCGAGACGCCCATCTCCTTCAGGATGCTCTTGATCTGGCCCGAAACATTGCCCGCGTTCTGGAAGCTTCCGCCCTGCACGTCGAAGGATTTCTCGAATTTCTGGGACTCCCGCATTTCTAGATCTCGCCGCCGACCTTCTCGATGCATCCTGTAATCCCCTTGGCATGCAGGCGGCCCGACGTTTCAAACAGGATGTATCTCGTCGACAGGATGGGGATCTTCAACTCCTCGGCGAGCTTGACGGTCTCCTCCGAGGGTTTCTTCCCGCGCACCATGATAATCGCGGTGATATCCAGGATATCGGCCGTCCGGACCACCTGGGGGTTCGTGAGTCCTGTGAGCAGGAGGCTGTCCGGTTTGGCGAAGGCAAGCACATCGCTCATGAGGTCTGCGGCAAATGCGGTCTTCACGGGCTTTTGCAATTGGTCGCGACCGACAAGGACCTCGGCCTCCAGAATATCTTGCACATCTTTCAGGGTCACAGTGTCCTCCTCTTTCTTGTAAAAACCGGCTCCTCGCACCTGGGCAAGAATCGACGTAATGACCGCTAAATCTGAGGGTTGGTAACACAGGGATGCGATCGAAGTCAACAGGGAAGATTACCGCCTTTCCCGGGGCAGGTGGCGTTCGCGGGGGCAGGCCCGAAGGGAAAAACAAAAACCGTATATTTTTTCTTGACAGGGGCCGGAAGGAGGTGTACGAATGACCATCGGTCAGTAAATGACCATCATTCATGTACGTTCCCGGCGTCGGTCGGGACGTACGACAGGGAGGAAGGCCTTGGGTGCCGAGCGCAGGAGAGAGAGGGAGAAAGAGCTGCGGCGCAGCGCCATCCTCCGGGCGGCCAGACGGGAATTCTTCGAGAAGGGGTTCCGTTCCGTCACGGTGGACAGCATCGCGCGGCGCGCCGAGTTGAGCAAAGGGGCGATCTACCTCTACTTCAAGAGCAAGGAGGAGATCTACGCCCAGATCCTGCTCCGGGACATCGACAAGTTCCACGACAAGGTGGGAACCCTGCTGGACACGTCAATCAGCGCTTCGGACAATCTCCGCCGTTTTGCCGATGTCTATGCGGCCTTCTTCATCAGTGACAGGGAGCTGTTCCGGATCTTCATGAACTTCATGATCCAGCACAACCCCGTCAACTTCACCCCGAAAATCAACGACCACATCGTCAAATCCACCAACCAGACCGTCATCATCATCGAGCAGATCCTTCAGATGGGTGTGGAACGCGGGGAATATCCCCGGCATCTCGACATCCGGGTCTGCCGGAACGCCCTGTGGGGGCTTCTCAACGGCATCATCGCCCTGCACCTTTTCTCGGGCAGGGAGGAGACAAGGGAAGATCGGGTCTGCGCCCATGTTCGGGGCGGACTCGAAGTATTCATCGGGGGGCTGCGCTCCTGAGAGAAACCATAGGCAGCGCCGAAAGGCGGAAGTTAGGAAGTTATGAAGTTATGAAGCTCGGAGAACCGGGGACATAAATAAACCCGCAGGATTGTCCGCGTTTCGCAATTTCTCATCTTCCCAACTGCATCTTTATCCGGAACCGCCTGCCGGCGGGCTGCCGCGAACGACCTTCGAGAGGTGAGACACATATGGGTAACATGCTGGTGAACACGCGGGATCAGAAGTTTCTGCTCTATGAGCAGATCGGGATCGAAAAGCTTTTCGAGACCGAAAAGTACGCCGATTACAACAAGGAAACGGTGGACATGATGATCAACGAGGCCGAGAAGCTGGCCGTCGAGGTCCTCCTGCCCACCTACGACAAGGGCGACAAGGAAGGGTGCAAGTTCGAGAAGGGCCGGGTCAAGGTACCGGCCTGCTTCCACGAGGCCTACAAGAAGTTCTGCGAGGCCGGGTGGCTTTGCTGCATGCGCAGTGTCGAGTCGGGCGGGCAGGGAATGCCCAACAGTGTTGCCCAGGCCTGCTACGAGTTCTTCCAGGCCGCTAACTACCCCCTCATCATGTACCCGGGGCTCACCAACGGCGCGGCCGGCCTTATCGACCGCTACGGGACGCCCGAGCAGAAGAAGAAGTACATGGAGAGGATGTACACCGGCGAGTGGGGGGGGACCATGTGCCTCACCGAGCCCGGCGCCGGAAGCGACGTGGGTTCCCTGAAGACGACGGCCAAAAGGCTTCCCGACGGGACCTACAGCATCCAGGGCACGAAGATCTTCATCTCCAGCGGCGATCATGACCTCACGCCGAACAATATCCACACGGTGCTGGCCCGCATCGAGGGCGACCCCGCGGGGACGAGGGGCATCTCGATCTTCGTCGTGCCCAAGTTCCGCGTGAAGGCCGACGGCAGCCTCGGGCCCTCCAACGACGTCACCACGGGCGGTATCGAGCACAAGATGGGCATCAAGGGTTCCGCCACGGCCATGCTCATCTTCGGCGAGGAAGGAAAGTGCGTGGGCGAGCTCATGGGCAAGGAACGCGACGGCATGAAGATCATGTTCAACCTCATGAACGAAGCGCGCATCGAAGTGGGGCTCCAGGGCCTCGGGACGGCCACGGCCGCCTACGAGCATGCCGTGGAGTATGCCAAGCAGCGGCTCCAGGGCGCGGAGATCTTCGAGTTCAAGAACCCCGAAGCCCCTCAGGTGCCCATCATCCGGCATGCCGACATCCGGCGTCAGCTGCTGTGGATGAAGGCCCACGTCGAGGGGTGCAGGGCGTTGCTCTACTACACGAGCTTCTGCCAGGACATGATGGAAGCGGCCGCAACCAAGGAGGAGAGGCAGCAGTGGGCGAGCCGCGCCGACCTGCTCATCCCCGTCTGCAAGGCCTACGTGACGAACCGGGCCCTGGATGTCTGCTCGGTGGCCATCGACGTCTATGGCGGTTACGGCTACTGCTCGGAGTACCCCGTGGAGCAGTACATGCGGGACTGCAAGATCACCCAGATCTACGAGGGCACCAACGGCATCCAGGCCCTCGACCTGGTGGGCCGCAAGCTGGGCATCAAGAAGGGCATGCACCTGCTGGCCATCGCCAAGGAGATGGATGCCGCCATCGCGACCCTGCGCGAGGAGATGCCGGAGCTTTCCTCCTACGTCAACTACCTTGCCGAGGCGAAGAACGCCCTGACGGATGTCACGATCCAGTTTTTCAAACTCGGCAAAAGCGCAAGCTTCCTCGTCCCGATCCTCTACGCGACGCCTTACCTGAACCTCTTCGGCGACGTGGCCGTGGGCTACCTGCTCATGGAGGCGGCCGGCATCGCCCAGAAAAAGCTCAACGCCATCTACGCCGAGGCCGGCGCAAAGGGCTCCAAGGCCAAGCAGCGGGCGATGGTCCACGCAAACCCCGACGTGGCCTTCTACCAGGGCAAGATCGCGGCGGCCAAGTTCTTCGCCGTCAACGTCCTGACGTCGGTCCGGGGCAGGGCCGAGGGGATCAAGGCGGGCGACCGCACCCCCATCGAGATCGCCGACGAGAGCTTCTCGGTGTGAAGAAAGGGTCCAGGGACTAGGGTATAGGGTATAGGGACGGAAGGAATCAGAATTTTTATAAATGAAATCGGTTTCCTTCCCGATACCCGAGCCCCGATACCCGATACCCCTTCTTTCAATAACAGACGAAACAACTCCAGGAGGAGGATGATATGTCGTTTCAAATTAAAAAAGCAGCGGTTTTAGGCGCGGGGGTCATGGGGGCGAACATCGCCGCCCAGCTGGCCAATGCGGGGATCCAGTGCCTGCTCCTCGACATCGTGCCCCCCGAGCTGACCGAGGCGGACAAGGCAAAGGGACTGACGAAAGAGAGCCCGGCCTGGCGGAACAGCTTCGCCCAGCGGGGGCTCGAGGGAGCCACCAGGGCCAAGCCGGCCAGCTTCTACACGAAGCGAAACGCCGCGATGGTCAAGGCAGGCAACTTCGAGGACAACCTCGCATGGCTCGCCGGCGTGGACCTCGTCATCGAGGCCGTCGTCGAGAACCTGAAAATCAAGCAGGACCTCTTCGCGAAGGTGGAGAAGGTCGTGAAGCCCCATTGCATCGTGGCCTCCAATACCTCGGGCATCCGGATCGGCGAGATCTCGGCGAACCTGGGCAAGGGCCTGAAGGAGCGGTTCCTGGGGATCCACTTCTTCAACCCGCCGAGGTACATGAAGCTCGTCGAGGTCATCCCCGGCGAGGAGACGAAGAAGGAAGTCATCGAGTACGTGACCCGCTTCTGCGAGGACGTGCTCGGCAAGGGCGTTGTCGTCTGCAAGGACGTGCCGAACTTCATTGCGAACCGCATCGGCGTCTTCGACATGTCCAACGCCATGAATTTGATGCTCGCCAAGGGCATGAAGGTCGAGGACATCGACGCTATCATCAGCGCCCCCCTGGGGAGGCCCCGCTCGGCCATCTTCGGGACGATCGACCTCGTCGGCCTCGACACGGCCTACCACGTCATGACGAACCTCTACGAGGCCCTGCCCAAGGACGAGAGCCGCGACCTCTTCCTGCCGCCGGACTTCGTGAAGGCCATGATCCAGAAGAAGTGGCTCGGCAACAAGACCCGGGGCGGCTTCTACAAGAAATCCAAGGACGCCAAGGGCAAGAAGGTCAAGCTTGCCATCGACGTGAAGACCATCGACTACGTCCCCGCCAACAAGCCCAAGTTCGAGTCCGTCGGCGCTGCCAAGAAGTCCGAGGCCCCCGTCGAGAAGACCGTCAAGATGGTCTTCAACGGCAAGGACGCCGCGGCGGAGCTCGCGCGCGAGTACCTCTGCAACAACTTCATCTACGCAGCCAATCGCATCCCCGAGATCGCCGAAAGCGTCGTGGAGATCGACAATGCCATGAAGTGGGGCTACAACCACCAGCTGGG
>DIFQ01000111.1 GCA_002419215.1 Syntrophaceae bacterium UBA5744 | reverse complement strand
GATCTCGCCGCCCCGGACCTGCAGGGAAAGCCCGCGCAGCGCCTTTTCGCCCCGGTCTCCTTCGGCCGCCAGCTCCCGTGCATCCAGGACCACGGGGCCGGGCCCGCCGAGCCCCGCGTCACAGACGGGAAACTCGTGCTCGCCCCCCATCATCAGCGAGGCGAGCTCGCCGGGCGACGTTTCGGCTTTTTCCACGGTGGCCCTGTGCCGCCCCTGCCGCATGACCGTGACCCGGTCGGCGATCTCCATCACCTCGATGAGCTTGTGGGTGATGAAGACGATGGCCTTTCCCTCGTCGGCCATGCGCCGCATGACGCCGAAGAGATCCCGCACCTCCCGGGGGGTGAGGACAGCCGTGGGCTCGTCCATGATGAGGATCTCGGCGCCCCGCCAGAGGGCCTTGACGATCTCGACGCGCTGCTGCTCGCCCACGGATAGCTGCCAGATGCGGGCCTGCGGGTGGACGGGGAGGCCCTGCCCGCGGGCGAAGTTCCCGATGGTCTCCTCGATGTCCCGGGGGCGAAGCACGAAGCGGGGCTCTCTCATGCCGAGCGTGACGTTCTCCGCCACGGTAAAGCCCGGCACCAGCTTGAATCGCTGGTGGACCATCCCGATGCCCAGCGCAATGGCCTGTCCCGGCGATCGGATGTCGGCGGCGCGGCCCTTCAGGCTGATGACCCCGGCGTCGGGGCGGTAGAGCCCCGCGAGGATGTTCATGAGGGTCGTCTTCCCGGCGCCATTTTCACCCAGCAGGGCGTGGACCTCTCCGGCACGCAGCTCGAGAGACGCCCCGTCGTTGGCCAAGACGCCGGGGAAGGCCTTCGTGATGCCGCGCATCTGAACGAGCGGCGGGTGCATCCGGGCGAGCCTCCGTGCTTATTTCCTGGGCAGTGTCCCCTCGACGCCCTCGACAAACCAGTTGAAGCCGAGCATTTCCTCGTCCGAGAGGGTCTTTCCTGCGGGCACAACGACCTTGCCCGAGTTGTCCGACACGGGACCGGCGAAGGGGTGCAGCTTGCCGCGTACGATGTCGCGCTTCTTCGCGGTGACGAGCTTCACCACGTCGGCGGGCACGGCCTTGTTGAAGGGAGCCAGATCTACGATGCCGTCCGCCATGGGGCCCCAGTACCGCCCCGTCTTCCAGGTCCCGTCCATGACGGCCTTGACCCGTTTGACATAGTAGGGTCCCCAGTTCCAGACCGGGCCCGTCAGCACGGCCTTCGGGGCAAACTGCATCATGGGCGAGTTGTAACTGATGCCGTACTTGCCGCGCTCCTCGGCGGCCTGCATGGGGCCGGGAGTATCCTGGTGCTGGGCGATGACGTCGCAGCCCGCATCGAGCAGCGCCTTGGCGGCTTCCTTCTCCGAGGCGGGGTTGTACCAGGTGTTCGTCCAGACCACGCGGACCTTCGCCCGGGAGTTGACGGAGCGCACCCCCCGCGCAAAGGCGTTGATCCCGCGGATCACCTCCGGGATGGGGTGAGCCGCCACATAACCGATGAGGTTCGACTTCGTCATCTTTCCCGCAACGATCCCCGAGAGGTAGCGGGACTCGTAGATCCTGCCGAAATAAGTGGAGGCATTGGGCGCCGTCTTGAAACCCGAGCAGTGCTCGAAGCGGACGTCGGGGAATTTCTTCGCCACGTTGATGACAGCGTCCATGTATCCGAAGCTCGTCGCAAAGATGACCTTGTAGCCGTCGCGGGCGAACTGGGTCAGGATCCGCTCGGCGTCGGCCCCTTCCGGCACCGATTCGACGAAGGCCGTCTTCACGCCGGGGAGGTTCTTCTCGAGGTGCTTGCGGCCCTGGTCGTGGGCGTAGGACCAGCCCGCATCGCCCACGGGACCTACATAGATAAAGGCCACCTTGACGGGTTCCTTCGCGGCCATGCCGGACCCGGGCAGCGCCGTAATCAGGCACAGAGCCGTCATGATGACTGCAAAAAAACGACAGGCCGAACCGATGCGTTTCATGCCCCCACCTCCTGGATTGTTTTTCGAGGTGGGAATTCTACCAGATATCCCGGCCGAGGGGTATGAAAAAGCCGCAGCGGGCAGCCTGAAAAAAGGAAGTTTAGGAAGCGCGGAAGAGCAGAAGAGCGGCGTGGATTTAATTCTTCATTTTTTTCCGCTCTTCCTCACTTCTGCTCTTCTTAACTTCGCAGGGTTCATGCCGGCAGGTGAGCGCAGAAGATCACTGCTGTCCCTTGCCGGGGGCGGCCTATGAAGCTCCCATTCCTTGATTTCCCTCTCCCCCCCGAGGGAGAGGGGTAGGGTGAGGGGGAAAGACGGCAGCGCATATTACTGTTGCCCCTTACCGGGTGCGGGAAACTGGAGGCTCGGCTGATCGAGGTCCTTCACGGGCATGATCCGGATCTGGTCGAGGCCGCTCACGAGGACCGTTTCACCCGTCAGCCGATTGATCTTGTAGAACCCCACACCGTTCATGGCGTGGACATCGACGACCTGGAACCGCGTCCAGTAGAGAAGTGTGAAAACAAAGAGCACGACGAATCCGACGATGACGATGATTTTCTTGTCCATTCTGTGAAATCTCCTTTTTTACCTTTAGCCTTTAGCCTTGAACCTTGTGCCAGCGGCCGTAAGGCCGCAAACATACACGATCGTCATCAAAGGAGACAGCAATTTTATGTTTGCTCATCGGCGGGGGATGTCTTAGAATAACTGCCAGATTCAGTGGTTTCAACGTCCTTCCGGGGATTGCCTCATGGCGAAAAAAATCGCCTTTGCCGTCATCCTGTCGTTCATCCTGTCCGGGTGCACGTCGGTTTTGTCGACCCGCGTCGTGCAGGAAGCCGACGACAAGGTGACCTTCACGGATCTTCAGAAGCAGCCCGACCGGCATCGGGGATCCCTCGTCATCCTCGGCGGGCAGATCATCGAGACCGTCGTGAAAGAAAGCGAAACCCGGGTGCAGGTCCTCCAGCTTCCCCTGGGGGCGCAGCAACGGCCCGACAACACGGCGTCCTCCCAGGGCCGCTTCATCGTGATCTTCAAACGGTTTGCCGATCCCCTCGTTTATGAGAAAGGGCGCAAGATCACCGTGGCGGGGGTGGTCCAGGGCGGCCAGGTGATCATGCTCAATGACAGGCCGCACAACGTTCCCGTGCTGCTCGAACGGGAAACCTATCTCTGGAAAACAGAGGATTATTATTACCCCGCCTACGGGCCGGGTCCGGCATTTCAGTTTGGCATCGGTGTGGGTACAGGTCGATGGTGAAAATCGGCACCAGGGTCATTTTCTTTTTCTTCCTTGCAGCCCTTGCGGCCTGCGCACCCATATCGCAGGATATCCGCCGGCAGGCGGATGCGAGTGCCCCCTATTCGGAGATCCAGAAAAACCCCGACACGTATCTGGGGGAGATGGTCATCTGGGGCGGCGTGATCATCGAAACGACGAACCTGAAAGAATCGACGGCCATCAAGGTCATACAGACGGCCCTGGATATGCAGCAGCGGCCGACGGATCTCGACAGCTCGCAGGGCCGGTTCATCATCCGGGTTGACCGGTTCCTCGATCCCGACATTTTCAAGAAAGGCCGCGAGGTGACCGTGGGCGGCGAGGTCAGCGGCAAGGAGACCCACCCCATCGGGGAGATCCGGTACACGTACCCCGTGGTGCGTGCGAAGGAAGTGAAACTCTGGGAGCAGAGGGTCCCGTACCCGCCGTACGATTACGACCCCTGGTACTGGGGACCCCCGTATTACCCGTGGCGCCCCTGGGGGCCCTGGGGCCGGCCGTACGGGTGGTGACGGGGCAGGCGCCGCACCGGAACGGCGGTCGTTGCAGGCAGGGCGGGGCGGATTCCGTGTTCAACCCGAGAAACGAAAGGAGTGATGGATGAAGAAACGTTGCCTGTCGTGGGTGCTTGTTGTTGCCGTTCTGGGGATGATCCCGTTGAGCCACGCCCTGGCCAACGACGTGGTCGAGTACGAGGTGATGAACTACTGGCAGCATCAGAGCTTCGGGCACGTGTACCGCATCGACTTCACCACGTGCACCGTTTCCGAGCCCGCAGGGGTCGGGACGCCTCAGGCCCTGGTGAAGCAGGGCTTCAGCATATGCCGCAAGGACAGCCGCGTGCGGTTCTCGATTACCCACGCCAACGGCTACGTGATCGACTACGACTGGATCCTTGAAGACGGCGGCCGCATTGTGAAGGGTGCTTACAGGGACTCGAATGTGGGATGGGGCCCCAGTATCGGCCGTGCGCGGCAGACCCTTTCCCCGCCCGCGACGGTCTCTCTGGCCGGCAAGTGGGAGGGATACCGGGGGGGGCGCAAAGTGGCCGACTGCAGCATCCAGCAGCAGGGGACGACCCTCACCCTCATCATTCACAGGACGCCCGAGGAGCGCTCGCGCGGCAGGCTCGTCGGCGCCGGGCAGATCGAGGCGATCGACTGGAAGGAGCATGGGACCGTCAGCCCGGACGGCCGGCGCATCAACTGGAGCAATTCCTACTGGATAAGGGTGGATTGACCTTGCCCGCGCGGATTTGACCTGTTGCCGCGCGCCAGACGCCGAATGCCTGTGTTTGAAGAAAGGTGAAAAACCCATGCCCGAGTTCTTTGAACGACCCTCAATGGGCTGGCTCCCAGACTATCCCGACTTCCGGGATTACACGGCTGACACGAAAACCATTCTGCCGCTGATGAAACAGATGCGGGCCGATGGTGACAGGAAAAAGAAAGCCAGGCTGCCGGCGAGTTGCGATCTGCGGTCCTGGTGCTCGCCCGTGGAGGACCAGGGGAAGATCGGCTCCTGCACAGCCCAGGCAGGGGTCGGGATGGTGGAGTACTTCGAGATGCGGGCCTTTGGGAGACACGTAGAGGCCTCGCGGCTCTTTCTCTACAAGGTCACCCGCAACCTCCTGCACTGGACGGGGGACACGGGGGCCTTTTTACGAACGGCCATGGGAGCCCTGGTCCTCTTCGGCGTGCCCCCCGAGGAGTACTGGCCATACAAGGCCGAGGACTTCGACAAGGAGCCGCCCGCCTTCTGCTATGCCTTTGCCCAGAACTACCAGGCCATCCAGTACTACCGTCTCGACCCGCCCGGCATCTCCCGCGCGGAGCTTCTCACCCAGATCAAGACAAAGCTCGCGGAGGGACTGCCCTCCATGTTCGGATTCAGCGTGTACAACTCCATCGACCAGGCGGGAAAGACCGGGAAGATCCCATACCCGGGAAAGAGCGAAAAGCTCCTGGGCGGTCACGCCGTGATGGCCGTCGGCTACGACAACAAGATGAAGATCCGCAACACAAGCCCCGGTGGGCCTGAGACGACGGGGGCTATCCTCATCCGCAATTCCTGGGGCGTCAAGTGGGGTGAGAAAGGCTACGGCTGGCTCCCCTATGAGTATGTGCTGAAGGAGCTTGCCCTGGACTGGTGGTCGCTCGTGAAGAGCGAGTGGATCGACACGGGGGAATTTGGACAAAAATAGGGTATCGGGTATAGGGGCTCGGGTATCGGGGTGGAACGAAAAAGGGTCGCGGATGGAAGCTCCGCGACCCTTTCCATTTTTCAGCCCGAATCCGGAAGCCTGAAGCCCGAATCCGCGTTCAGAAGTTTACAACTTCTGAACGTTGTCGCTCATCTTGATCTTTCCGTCCTTCTCCATCGTCTCGCGCACGTCCTTGAGCCATGCCTGGAAGTATTCCGACTCCTTGGCCCTGAGCAGGATGACCTTGATCATGTCCTTCTGCTTTTCCCATGAGCCGTCGTCGACACGCTTGCGATCCTTGAACCGGGGGATGATGAGAGTGCCGTCGTTTGTGGCGTACACCTCTGAAGGGTACGGCGCCTTCTCGGAGAGCTGGAATACGGCGTTCATCAGCTCCGGAGACGAGCCGGCCTTGGGGATCTCCGAGCCGGGCGCAAAGAGCCCCGTCTCCAACACCTCGGCGCCCGTCTGCTTCGCCACGCTCCGGAAGTCTTCGCCTTTGCGCAGTCTCTCCAGGGCGGCCTCGGCCTCCTTGCGGCAGAGCTTGAGCGACTCCACGGCGGCCCAGCGCTCCTCCACGTCTTTCTTCACCTCTTCGAAGGGGGGGGTGGTCGCTTCTTTTTTTGCCGTGACCTTGATCACATAGTGGGCCCGGGGCGACGAGAGAACGGGGGTGATCTCACCCACGCGGATGCTGAAGAGCTGGGTCTCCGCGTCACGGATCTGCTTGAGCTCCGCCGGCATGTCCTTGACGGAGAAGAAACCCCGTTCCTGGATGCGAAGGCCTTGCTTTGAGGCGTAGGCCTCGAAGTTCTCCTCCTGGTAGATCGTGTCGTGGGCCTTCTTGGCGTCCCCTGCGGCCAGGTTCATGGCCTTGATCAGGCGGATTTCCTCGGCGATACGGCCCTTCACGGACTCGAAGGGAACCGGCGCGCCTTTTACCTGGGGCAGGCGGCTCTTGTTGGCGTCGTAGGCGCTGCGGATCTCCGCATCGGAAACGTCCACCTTCCTCATGAAATCCTCGGCGGCGAAGGTCAAGACCTTGACCTGGACCCTTGCGGGGATCCGGAACTCGTCCTTGCGATCGGCATAATATTTTTCCAGATCCTCGCGGGTGGCGCTTGCCTTGCCGCGGCAGGCCCCGGCCGGGAGCTTGAAGATCTCCACGTTCACCCGCTCCGACTGGAGCCGATAAAGATCGGATAATTCCTTTTCGGAGACCTTCACGCCCTGGCGGAAGATGTCCTGCACCTTGCCCGCCAGGATGGCCTTCTTCTGCAAGGCCTCGAATTCCTCGGGGCTCATCCGCTGATAGCGAAGTATTTGCTCGTAGCGCTTGGGGTCGAAGACGCCGTCGCGCTGGAAGGCGGGCTGCATGACGATGATGGCCCGGACCTCCTCGTCGCTCACCCGGATGTCCATCTCGTCGGCCTTGATGCGCAATACCGCCTGGTTGACCAGATTGTCCAGGGCCTGCTGCTTCAGATTGAGACTCTTGACGACCTCTTCCGTCAGGTTGGCGCCGAGCCTCTGTCGGTACATGTCGAGAAGGTTCTGGTATTCCTTGCGGTAATCGTTGAACGTGATAATCTGGTCGCCCACCGTCACGAGCCCTTCCGCGGGATCGCTCCAGCGCGTCGAACCGAAATACAGGACGAAAACGGCAATGATGAGACCCAGGAGGACCTTGATGAGCCAGCTCTGGGCATGTTTTCTCATGAACTCAAGCATGGGGTGCCCCTCGAAGTTCGATATAAGGGAAAATCCCTATTATAATTGAGGTGAAAAAGCAATAATTATTTCGCAAAAATGCATTGATTCGCCTGTCTAAATGCTGTATAGGGAATTTTTCTGGTAAGTCGCCGGAGGGTTGACCGGCGATTTCTGCAGTAACATCAGGAGGAAGGAATTTGCTTTTTGACTTTATTCTCGGGAAATTTTCGAATGACCTCGCCGTCGACCTGGGCACGGCGAATACGCTTGTCTACGTGAGGGGCAAGGGCATCGTCCTGCGCGAGCCCTCTGTCGTGGCCGTTCACCGCGATTCCCGCGGGTTCAAGAAAGTGCTCGCCGTCGGCGCCGAGGCGAAGCTCATGCTGGGCAAGACGCCCGGCAACATCGAAGCCATCCGGCCCATGAAGGGCGGCGTCATCGCCGATTTCGACATCACGGAGGCCATGCTCCGTCATTTCATCCAGCGCGTCCACAATCGCCGGACCCTGATCCGGCCCCGCATCATCGTCTCGATCCCCTCGGGGGTCACCCAGGTGGAGCGACGGGCCGTGAAGGAAACGGCCGAGTCGGCCGGCGCCCGCGAGGTGTATCTCATCGAGGAGCCCATGGCGGCAGCCATCGGCGCGGGGCTCCCGATCAAGGAGCCCGTAAGCTCCATGGTGGTCGACATCGGCGGCGGCACGACGGAAGTGGCCGTGATCAGCCTCTCCGGCATCGTCTACGCCAAGTCGGTCCGAGTGGCCGGCGACAAGATGGACGAAGCCATCGTGCAGTACCTGAAGCGCAAGTACAGCCTTCTCATCGGCGAGCGCACGGCCGAGATGATCAAGACGACCATCGGCTGCGCCTACCCGGACGATGAGCCCAAGACCGTCGAGGTCAAGGGCAGGGACCTCATCTCGGGCATCCCCAAGATCATCGAGATCAACTCGGAAGAGGCCCGGGAAGCCATCGCGGAGCCCGTGAGCATCATTGTCGACACGATCCGCGACGCCCTGGAACAGATGCCGCCGGAACTGGCGGGCGACATCGTCGACCGCGGCATCGTGCTCACCGGCGGCGGCGCACTGTTGAGGAACATCGATGTGCTGCTCCGTGAGGAAACGGGGCTTCCCATCAGCGTGGCCGATGATCCCCTGTCCACGGTGGCCCGGGGCTCCGGCATCGCCCTCGACGAGATCGACCTCCTGAGAGAGGTCGCCATCCAGCTGTGATCCGGCAGGCATCGGCAGCCCTCATCGCTTCGCGCACCACCGACGAGAACGCCTCACGCGCAACGGATACGCCTGGACACAAAGGCCCGCGGTTCCAACTTCATTGCAGGTGAGGAGCGTTGTTGTTCAAGAAGTATCTCGTCGTCATTGTTGCCTTCATCCTGATCGCCGTCTCCCTAGTCATCCTTTCCCAGAGCCTCAGGCGCCCGGGGAGCCCGGGGTTTGTGAAGAAGCTCGTCTTCGAGGTGACGGCCCCCGTCGAGCGCATCATCAACTCGGCCGTGGGCTCCGTGAGCGGAGCCTGGAAGCAGTACCTCTTTCTCGTGGGTCTCGAAGAGGAAAACCGGGAGTTGAGGAAAAAGATCGCCGCCCTGCAGGGCGAGGTGAACGACTACCGCGAGATGTCGCTCGAGGGGAGCCGCCTGAAAAAGGTCCTGGCCCTCGAGGACAGCACCATTTACCCGACGATTGCCGCACGGGTCGTCGGCAATGAGGGTTCGTCGCCCTTCCGAACGATCATGATCAGCAAGGGATCGACGGACGGCGTCAAGGAGGGACTGCCCGTGATTTCGCCGGAAGGGGTTGTGGGCCGCGTGATTGAGACCTCCTGGAACTATTCCAAGATCCTTCTCGTCACGGACTACAACAGCAACATCGACGCCCTGGTACAGGGAAGCCGTGCCCAGGGGATCCTCCAGGGCGGAGGCCACCGGCTGTTGCGCCTGAAGTACGTTCAGCGCACCGAGGAGGTGAAGACCGGTGAAGCGGTCATCACATCGGGGCTCGGGGGGGCTTTCCCGAAGGGGCTGATGCTGGGGACCGTCGTCCGTGCCGACAGGAAGGACCCGGGACTCTTCCAGACCATCGAGGTGGTGACATCGGTGGATTTCACGAAGATCGAGGAAGTGCTCGTGCTGCAAACGGAGAAAGACTAAAGACAGGGTCTAGGGGCTCGGGTCTAGGGTATAGGGGAGGAAAAATCCTTTTTTTGTACCCGATACCCGATACCCGATACCCGATACCCGAATCCATGGCTTACTACATCGTCCTTCCCTTCTTCACGATCCTGCTCGTCGTTCTCCAGAGAACGCTGCTGGACCTGCTGTTCGGCGGCCGGATCGGCGTCGAGGTGTCCCTGATCCTCGTGATCTATGCCGGGTTTCACCTCGACATGGTCCGCGGGGGCGTGCTTGCCTTTCTCACCGGGTTTCTCCTCGACTGCGTCTCGGGCACGATCACGGGGATCTACACCTTCACCTATGTCCTGATCTTCCTCCTCTCCTATATGCTCTCGCCGAGGATCTACGGGGAGCGGATGCTCTTCATCATGGGCTACGCGTTCCTGTGCGTGCTGCTGGAGGGGCTCTTCATCTTTGCCGTCTACTGGTCCGTCTACGGCACCGACGTGTCGCAGGGCCTGCTTCGGACCTACCTGCCCCAGGCCCTGGTCGCAGGGGTCCTGAGCCCCGCGCTCTTCACCCTGTTCAATCGCCTGGAGGCAACCGTTCATGCTGGAGAAGCCCGATAAGCTTGTCCGGTATGACCCGGGCATGTACCGAGACCGGTTCACCTTTTTCTTCTGGGTGATCCTCGTCGCCGTCTGCCTGCTCGTCCTGCGGCTGTGGTACCTCCAGATCATCAAGGGGGAGGATCTCCTCAAGCGCTCCGAAAACAACCGCATCCGCATCCGCGAGGTGAAGGCGATGCGGGGGATCATTGTGGATTCCCGGGGAGTCGTTCTCGTGGAGAATCGGCCGTCCTTCGACGTGGTGATCTTCCCCGAGGACGTGAAGGACCTCAAGGGGCTCGTGGAGAAGCTGGAGGCCCTGTACACGAAGGTCAATCTGACCTTCCCCATGGACTACGAAACCATTCTCGAAAACCGCAGGCCCTTCACCCCGCTGCGTGTCGACCGCAATGTGAGCCGGGAAAAGCTTGCCCTCATCGAGACGCACTCCCTGGAGCTTCCCGGCGTGGGCATCGACGTCATGCCCGTCCGGGAATACTACTACGGAGAGATCATGGCCCATGTCATCGGCTACATCGGCGAGGTGAGCCGCGACGACCTCGAGCGGGACAAGGCCCAAAAGAGCGGCGATCTGATCGGGAAGTTCGGCCTGGAAAAGGCCCTCGACTCATTCATCCGGGGCAAGGCGGGCGGTGAGCAGGTCGAGGTCAACGTCATCGGCAAGAAGGTCAAGACCCTGGGGCGGGTCGAGCCCTCACAGGGTTACCGGGTCGTGCTCTCCCTGGATGCGCAGGTCCAGAAGGCGGCGTGGACGGCCCTGGAAGGAAAAGCAGGGGCTGTCGTGGCTCTCGATCCCCGGGACGGGTCCATTCTCGCGCTGGTGAGCCGCCCGGGCTTCGACCCCAACCTCTTCAACCGGGGAATTTCCACGGATCTGTGGGAGAAACTCTCCTCGAACCCCCTTCATCCCATGGAAAACCGGGCCATCGCCGGCCAGTACCCTCCCGGTTCCACCTACAAGCTTATCGTCGCTGCAGCGGCCCTCGAGGAGGGGATCATCACGCCGGAGACGGCCTTCAACTGTCCCGGTCATTTCGAGATGGGAACCCGCACGTTCCGCTGCTGGCGCAAGCAAGGCCACGGACGGGTGAGCCTGCACCGGGCGATCGTGGAATCCTGTGACGTCTACTTCTACAACGTGGGAAAGCTGCTCGGCGTGGACCGGCTCGCCCAGTACGCCCAGGCCTTCGGGCTCGGGACCCGGACGGGGGTTGCCCTGGTCGGCGAGCGCAGGGGGCTCATCCCGACGAGGGAATGGAAGCTCACCCGGTTCGGTGTCCCCTGGCAGCCCGGCGAGACGATCTCCCTCTCCATCGGCCAGGGATACAACACGGTGACCCCGCTCCAGCTGGCCAATGCCTACGCGGCTGCTGCCAACAACGGCGAGTATTTCACCCCGAGGATCGTGAAACGCGTGGAGACCGATGACGGGGAGATCATCGAAGAATACCGTCCCGAGAAAAAAGCCGTCCTCCCCGTGAGCCAGGAGAACATCCAGCTTTTGAAGAAAGCGCTGTGGGGCGTGGTGAACGAGGCGGGGGGCACGGGCGGACAGGCCCGTGTGGCCGGCAGGGACGTGGCCGGCAAGACAGGGACGGCACAGGTAATCGGGATGGCCGAGGGGGACGACGGCTCCGCCTACCCTTACGAGTACAGGGATCATGCCCTGTTCGTCAGCTTTGCGCCGCGGGACAACCCGGAGATCGTCGTCGCCGTGGTGGCCGAACACGCAGGCCACGGCGGGTCGGCGGCCGCGCCGGTGGCCAGAAAAGTTCTCGAAGCCTACTTTGCGGGGAAGCCGAAGCCATGAAAATCGACCGTCGGCTCATCTTCAACTTCGACTGGATGCTGGTGCTGTTCGTTGCGCTGATCGTCTGCATCGGCGTATTGAACCTCTACAGTGCCGGCCACGGAATCTCGGGTGAGCCCTACCTCAAGCAGATCCGTTGGGTTTTGCTCGGGCTTTTCGTCATGGTGCTTACCTTTGCGTTCGATTACCGCTGGATCGCGCGTTATGCCTACGTGGTGCACGCATTGGCCATCGTGCTCCTGATCGCCGTCTTCGCCGTCGGCGCGGTGACGAAGGGCTCCCAGCGCTGGATCAACCTGGGGGGCTTTTCCATGCAGCCTTCCGAGATCGTGAAGATCACCCTGATCCTGGCTCTCGCGAAGTATTTCAACGACCACCGGGTCGAGGGGAAATACGGGATCCGCGAGCTGGTCGCGCCTTTTTTGATTGTCCTTGTCCCCTTTGTTCTGGTATTAAGGCAGCCGGACCTGGGGACGGCCCTGATGCTCATGATCCTTTTCGGGTCCGTGGTTCTTTTCGTCGGGATCCGGTGGAGGGCTCTTCTGGGGCTGGCCGCCGTCGGGCTCCTCCTTATCCCGCTGGGGTGGAACTTCCTCGCGGAATACCAGAAGGAGAGGGTGCTGACGTTTATCGACCCCGAGAGGGACCCCCTTGGGGCGGGGTACCACATCATCCAGTCGATCATCGCCGTCGGATCCGGGGGCATCTTCGGGAAGGGGTTCATGAAGGGGACCCAGAGCCAGCTGAAATTCCTTCCCGAGCAGCAGACGGATTTCGTCTTCTCCGTCTTTGCCGAGGAGTGGGGGTTCATGGGCGCCCTGCTCGTTCTGGTTCTCATGCTGTCCCTGATCCTCTGGGGGCTCAAGATCGCCCAGCACTCCCGGGATTACCTGGGAACGCTCATCGCCTACGGCGTGACGATGATGGTTTTCTGGGGGGTCTTCATCAACGTGGCCATGGTCCTGGGGATTCTCCCCGTCGTGGGGATTCCGCTGCCGTTTTTCAGCTATGGCGGCTCCTCGATGTTGAAGATGATGGTGGCCATGGGGCTCTTGATGAATGTGAGCATGCGCAGGTATGTGCTGCAGTCGTAAAGCAAAGGCTAAAGGCTAAAGGCTAAAGGCTAAAGGCTAAAGGCTAAAGGCTAAAGGCTAAAGGCTGAACCATTACCCTATCCGCGATTAGCCTTTTGCCCTTTGCCCTTAGCCCACCCCAAAGGAGGTAATCGCCATGCTGAACAAAGGGAAGAAGGAAATCGATATCAAGGCCTTCCTTGGGGAGGGGACCGAGTTCGAGGGTAAGCTGATCTTCACGGGGGCCGTCCGGCTCGACGGCAAGTTCAAGGGCGAGATCCTGGGCAAAGGCACCCTTGTAGTCGGCCAGGGCGCCCGGATCGAGGCGGACATCAACGTCGACAGCCTGATGGTCGGCGGCGACGTCCGCGGGGCCGTGGAGGTCCGGGAGCGAATGGAGATCGACACAACAGGCAAATTCTACGGCAGCATCAGGACGGGCATCTTCGTCGTCCACGAGGGGGGCCTCTTCGAGGGGAACTGTCAGATGGAGAAGGGGGCGGCAGCCAAAACAACAGAGAAACCTTAGCAGTCCCGAAATGTTTTCCTGCTGCGCGGCCCCGCATTTCTGACGTTTGCGGGGCCTCGTTCCGGGCCATGCCGAATGCCCCGTTTCAAGGGGAAAAAAAGCTTGACAATTTTAAGCGTTTGTGATTAGAAAGCCGCGGTTTAGGCAGGACGGAGCAAGGGGACGTTTCATGAAAAACGCCATTTATTGCAACAATTTAGAAGTATATTGGCTCCGTGTCGCCGCCATCGACCCGAAAGGGTGTGTTTCTGTACCGAACCGGGTGAATTCGTAGTTTGCTCGGTTTTTTTGTGCCTGCAAGAGCAAGAGAGAGAAGAGAGAGGGTGATAGGCAAATGGTTGATATCGATCTCTGGATGTTTGTTCAGCTGGCCAATTTTCTCATCCTGATCTGGATCCTGAATCAAGTGCTCTACAAGCCGATCCTGCGTATCATGGACCGCAGGAAGGAAATTTTGGACAAGGCCCAGGAAGAGGTCAAGTCCGTTCAGGATACGATCGACCGGCGCGTGGCCGCTTACGAGGAAAAGATCAGGGCCGCCAAGCTGGAGGCCATGGGGCAGAAGGGGGATCTCGCCAAAGAGGGCTCCGATGCAGCCAAGGTGATCACCGACAAGGCAAAGGGCGAAATTTCCGGGATGATGAGCGAATTTCAGGCGAAACTGGAGAAGGAACTGGCATCGGCCAGGGAGATCTTGCGGAATCAGTCCCTGAGAATCTCTTCCGAAATCGCCGAGAAGGTCCTGGGAAGGAGCATCCAATGAGCACAGGGAAGAGGCCCCTTTTTCTGAATACATCCACGTGGTGCAGCCTGGTGACGGCCCTCGGGATCGTCCTGGTTGCCGCTGTCGCCTGGGCGGCCGGCGGCGGGGAGGAGCATGTCGACACCAAGGCCCAACTGATCGATTTCGCCTGGAGGATCGTCAACTTCGCCATCCTGCTCTTCATCCTTTACAAGCTGATGTGGAAGAAGATGAAGGGCTTCTTTGCGGGCCGCCGCGAGGGAATCAAGGCATCCCTGGAGGAGGCCGAAGTGGTTAAGGCCGACGCAGAGAAGAAATTCAAGGAATACGACGAGAAGATCAAGAAGGCCGAGGAAGAGATCCAGGGCATCTCCGCCATGATCAAGGCCCAGGGCGAGGAGGAGAAGAAGCGCATCATCGCCGACGCCGAGCGCGCCTCCGTGAAGATGAAGGAAGACGCCAAGGCCCGGATGGATCAGGAGCTCAAGAAGGCGAAAAACGAGCTGCGCCTCGAGGCTTCGGAGCTGGCCGTCCAGATGGCCGAGGACATTCTCAAGAAGAAAGTCACGAAAGAAGACCATGAGAGCATGGTTCGCGAATACCTTGACAGGATGGTGAAGAAAAATTGATCAGCAGCGATCTGGCAAAGCGTTACGCAAGGGCCTTTTTTGACATCGCCGTCGAGGAAGGGAAAATCGAGGAATACGGCAGGGAGCTGGCCTCCTTCGCGTCCCTCATCATGCAGAACAAGGCTCTGCAGGAGTTTCTGGCCAACCCGATCTTCGAACTGAAGTCCAAGAAAAACGTCGTCGAGGAACTCCTGGGCCGCACCCGGATCTCCGGCCGAACGGCCAACTTCCTGAGGCTCCTGGTCGACAAGCAGAGGATCAACTTCCTCGGGGAGGTCGAGAACTCTTACAAGGAGTTCATGGACAAGTCCCTGAAGAAGGTCCGCGTGTCCGTGAAGACCGCCTGGCCGCTCACCTCCGAGCTCGAGGGGGCGCTCAAGCAGCGGGTGGCCGAGATGACGGGCAAGGATGTGGAGATGACGGTCGAGGACGATTCCTCGCTCATCGGGGGGCTGGTGGTCCGCGTGGGGGATACCATGTACGACGGCAGCATCAAGTCACAACTGGGCAATATCAGGAAGCTCTTAGGAGAGGAGAGATAGGAGAATGGAACCGATCAGGGCAGAGGAAATCAGTCAGATCATCTCCAGTCAGATCAAGGAGTATGAGAAGAAGCTGGATATCAGCGAAACCGGAACCGTGTTGTCCGTCGGCGACGGCATCGCCCGCATTTACGGCGTCCAGAATGCCATGGCCATGGAGCTCCTCGAGTTCCCCGGGGGCATCCTGGGCATGGTGCTGAACCTGGAGCGGGACAACGTCGGTGTCGCCATTCTCGGCGATGACACCCAGATCAAGGAAGGCGACATCGTCAAGCGCACGGGACGCATCGCGGAAGTGCCCGTGGGAGACGGTCTCCTGGGCCGCGTCATCGACGGCACGGGAAAGCCGATCGACGGCAAGGGACCCATCGAGACGAAGGAGTTCCGACGCATCGAGATGGTCGCCCCCGGCGTCATCGCCCGCCAGCCCGTCAACCAGCCCATGTACACGGGGCTCAAGGCCATCGACGCCATGACGCCCATCGGCAGGGGCCAGCGCGAGCTGATCATCGGCGACCGCCAGATCGGCAAGACGGCCATCGGCGTCGACGCCATCATCCGCCAGAAGACAGAGGGCGTGAAGTGCATCTACGTCGCCATCGGCCAGAAGAAATCCACCGTGGCCCAGGTCGTGGAAGCCCTGAGACGAAACGGCGCCATGGACTACACCGTCGTCGTCGCCGCCTGCGCGAGCGACCCCGCCACCCTGCAGTACGTCGCCGCCTACTGCGGCTGCTCGATCGGCGAGTACTGGCGCGACCGGGGNNATCATCTACGACGACCTCTCCAAGCAGGCCGTGGCCTACCGGCAGATCTCGCTTCTGCTCAGGCGGCCCCCGGGACGCGAGGCCTTCCCCGGCGACATCTTCTACAACCACTCCCGGCTGCTCGAGCGCGCCGCGCGCGTCAGCGAGGAGTACGGCAAGGGCGGGTCGCTCACGGCCCTGCCCGTCATCGAGACGCAGGCCGGCGACGTTTCGGCCTACATCCCCACGAACGTTATTTCGATCACGGACGGTCAGGTCTACCTGGAGCCCAACCTCTTCTACTCGGGCGTCCGGCCCGCCATCAACGTCGGTCTCTCCGTTTCCCGCGTCGGCGGCGCCGCCCAGGTGAAGGCCATGAAGCAGGTGGCCGGCACCCTGAAGCTCGACCTCGCCCAGTACCGCGAGATGGCCGCCTTCGCCCAGTTCGGAAGCGACCTCGACAAGGCGACCCAGGCCCAGCTCGAACGCGGCGTGCGGCTCGTGGAGCTCCTCAAGCAGCCCCAGTACAAGCCCATGTCGCTCTCCGAGGAGATCGTCGTTCTCTTCGCGGGTTCGAAAGGCTTCCTGGACAAGCTCCCCATCGAGCGGATCAAGGCGTACGAGCCCGAAGTCCTCAACTTCGTGAAGAGCAAGTACCCCGAGATCATGACGGAGATCGAAGACAAGAAGGTCATCAGCCCCGATCTCGAGAAGAAGATGAAGGACGCCCTCACCGAGTTCGACGCGATCTTCGTGGCGGGCTGATCCTGCACGCAGCCATGAGACCCACGTAGGGCGCCGGCGGCGCCTCGCCTGCCGGAGCCCGGCTCAAGCCGGATGCCGGAAACGTACGGGAAGAGAGATAGAGAATGGCACTGAGAGACATCAAGCGACAGATCACCGCGGTTCAAAAGACCAAGCAGATCACCCGGGCCATGAACATGGTCGCGGCCGCGAAGCTCAAATCCGCCCAGATACGCATGGAGAACTTCAGGCCCTATGCCATCAAGTTCATGGACGTGTTGAGCAGCCTGGCCCTGCGCGTGGACACGAGAGCTCACGCCCTTCTGGCCGTGAGGGATCCCCGGAGAATCCGGGTCATCCTCATGACCTCCGACCGGGGGCTCTGCGGGAGCTTCAACACCAACCTGATCAAAACGGCCGAGCAGTTCATGAAGGCCAAGGCGAATGAAGGCAAAGAGGTATCGCTCATCCCCGTGGGTCGGAAGGCCCGCGACTACTTCCGCAGGAAGGCGAAGGTGATCCATGCGCACGCCGATGTATTCCGGAAGTTCGACATGAACCTCTCCATCGCCATCGGGGAGGATGCGATTCCGGCCTTCGTGGCCGAGGAGTACGACGAACTGTACCTGATCTACAGCGAGTTCCTCAACGTCGGCATCCAGAAGCCCAAGGTCGTGAGGCTCCTGCCCCTGCCTTCCATCGGGGGCGAGGACGTGGACATCGACAAGCGGATCGACTACATCTACGAGCCCTCCGACGAGGTGCTGCTCGACCAGCTGCTGCCGATGTACCTGCGCGTACTCATTTATCGGGCCCTGCTCGAGACGTCGGCCGGCGAGAACGGCGCCCGCATGGTGGCCATGGACAACGCCACGACCAACTGCGAGGAGATGGTCCGCTCCCTGAGCCTGAAATACAACAAGGCGAGACAGCAGGCCATCACGATGGAGCTCATGGACATCGTGGGCGGCACCGAGGCCCTCAAGGCAGGATGATAAACCGGACGGGGCCCCCGCGGGTCGCTTAGTCCCTGAATGAATCCAGAAGGAAAACACTTTTCACAGGAGAGAGTTATGAATATCGGAACCGTTGTACAGGTCATCGGGCCTGTTGTCGACGTGGAGTTCGCCGAGGGGAAACTTCCCACCATTCTCACGGCCCTCACCATCACGAATGCGGCCATTGATGCCACCGAGGACAACCTCGTCATCGAGGTGGCCCAGCACCTCGGCGACAACGTGGTGCGCTGCATCGCCATGGACATTACGGACGGCCTGGTGCGCGGCATGCCGGTGAAGGACACGGGCGCCCCGATCATGGTCCCCGTCGGTGAGGCCGGCCTCGGCCGCATCATCAACGTCGTCGGACGGCCCGTGGACGGGCTCGGACCCATTGTGACGGACAAGAAAATGCCCGTTCACCGGCTGGCCCCCTTGTTTACCGAGCAGGACACGTCGGTCCACGTCCTCGAGACGGGCGTCAAGGTCATCGACCTGCTGGTTCCCTTCCCCCGCGGGGGTAAGATGGGCATGTTCGGCGGCGCCGGCGTCGGCAAGACCGTCGTCATGATGGAGATGATCCACAACATCGCCATGCACCACGGCGGCATCTCCGTGTTCGCCGGCGTGGGCGAGCGCACCCGTGAAGGAAACGACCTGTACCTGGAAATGAAGCAGTCGGGCGTTATCTCCAAGGCCGCCCTGATCTACGGCCAGATGACGGAGCCCCCGGGAGCCCGCGCCAGAGTGGCCCTCACGGCACTGGCCGCCGCCGAGTACTTCCGCGATGTGGAAGGGCAGGACGTGCTTCTCTTCGTCGACAACATCTTCCGGTTCACCCAGGCCGGCTCCGAAGTCTCGGCGCTCCTGGGCCGCATGCCCTCCGCCGTCGGTTACCAGCCCACGCTGGCCACGGACCTGGGTGCCCTGCAGGAGCGGATCACCTCGACGGACAAGGGGTCCATCACCGCCGTGCAGTGCGTCTATGTTCCCGCAGATGACCTGACGGACCCGGCTCCGGCCACGACGTTTGCCCACCTCGACGGGACGGTCGTTCTCTCCCGGCCCATCGCCGAGCTGGGGATCTACCCCGCCGTGGACCCGCTTGACTCCACCTCGCGCATCCTCGACCCCAACGTTCTCGGCGAGGAGCACTACGAAGTGGCGCGCAGCGTTCAGCTGATCCTGCAGCGCTACAAGGACCTCCAGGACATCATTGCCATCCTGGGCATGGACGAGCTTTCCGAGGAAGACAAGCTGACGGTCGGTCGCGCCCGCAAAATCCAGCGCTTCCTGTCGCAGCCCTTCTTTGTCGCCGCCCAGTTCACCGGCACCGAGGGCAAGTTTGTCACCGTGAAGGACACGGTGCGCGGGTTCAAGGAAATCCTCGATGGCAAGCACGACGAGCTGCCCGAGCAGGCCTTCTACATGGTGGGCGGCATCGAGGAAGCCGTTGAAAAGGCCAGGAGGCTGGCCGAATAACCGGGCCGGAGGAGATTCGAATGTCAGAGGAACTCTTGCTGGAAATCGTGACACCGGAAAAGCTGGCCTTCAGCGGTACGATCGATGAAGTGACCTGTCCCGGGAGCGAAGGAGAATTTGGTGTCCTGAGGGGCCATGCGTCGCTGCTTTCGGCCATCAAGTTCGGGGAACTCAGCTACGTGAAGGACGGGAAGCGGACAAGCTATGCCGTCAACACGGGATACGCCGAGGTGACGGGCAGCAAAGTGACGGTGCTCGTCGAGACGGCCGAGCGCGCCGATCAGATCGACGTAGAACGGGCCAAAAAGGCAAAGGAAACCGCCGAGCAGAAACTGGCGAAGTTTGCCAAGGAAGACCCGGAGTTCGAGAGGGCCAAGGTCGCCCTCGAACGGGCGGAGTCGCGGCTCAAGATCGCCGGGCAGCACTAAACGTTTTTCTGAAAAATTCAATATTGGGGCCGGGGAAATATCCCGGCCCTTTTGTTTTTTCCGCTCGCGGTGTATAAATAAAAATTGATTAACGAAAAGGAAGAGTAATTTCAGATGAGAACTATGTTACAGCTGTTTCCTTTCATCGGAATGGTTCTGGTTGGAAGTGTCATGGACCCCCAGACCGCAGCGGCGGCGGGAACGGATCCGTCGCACCCGGGCCTTGGCTCGGTCCTTCCCGTGTGGTCCATGATCCCCTTCGCGGGGATCCTGCTGTCGATCGCCCTGTGCCCGCTGCTGACACCGAAATTCTGGCACCATCATTACGGCAAGGTGTCCGCCTTCTGGGCCATCGCCTTCGCGGTCCCCGCCATTTATGTTTATCATGAGATGGCGATCTTTCCGATCGTTCACATCTACCTCATCGACTACATCCCCTTCATCATTCTCCTGTGGGGGCTCTTCACCATCGCGGGGGGGATCGTCGTGTCCGGATCGCTGCGCGGGACGCCGGGGGTCAATTCGATCCTGCTGCTGATCGGGACGATCCTCGCCTCCTGGGTGGGCACGACGGGGGCCTCCATGGTCATGATCCGTCCCGTCATGAGGGCAAACCGAAACAGGGAACGAAAAGGTCACATCATCGTCTTTTTTATCTTTCTCGTCTCGAACATCGGCGGGGCGCTGACACCGCTGGGGGATCCTCCCCTGTTTCTGGGGTTCCTGCACAACGTGCCCTTTTTCTGGGTCACCACGGCCATCCTCCCGCACATGCTGCTCGCCTGTTCCATTTTGCTGGCGGTCTTCTACGCAATGGACACGTTTTACTACCGGAAAGAGCAGCCGGGCGGCCGGGTTGCCGCTGACAACGGAGAAAAAACGCCGATCCGGATCGAGGGGACGTACAACCTGCTGTTTCTGGCCGGCGTTGTCGGACTGGTCCTCCTGAGCGGTTACTGGAAGGCCGGGTGTTTCACCGTCCTGGGCACCGAGGTGCACTACCAGAATCTCGTCCGTGACGTGGGGATTCTTGCCATGGGGTTTCTCTCTCTTTATTTCACCCCTTCGAAGCTCCGCGAAGCCAACGAGTTCGGCTGGGCCCCGATCATCGAGGTGGCGAAGCTCTTTGCCGGGATCTTCATGACGATCCTGCCGGCGCTGGGCATCCTGCAGGCCGGACACCAGGGCGCCCTGGCGGGACTGCTTGCGTATGTGAAGGAGCCCGTGGCCTACTACTGGGTCTCAGGAACGCTGTCGTCCTTCCTGGACAATGCCCCCACGTACCTCACCTTCTTCTACATGGCCCTGGGCCAGGTCGGGATGACGGAGGCGATGGTCCCGGGGGCCTGTGCCATCGGAGCCGTGACCCACAACCCCGAATTTGTCGCCCTTCTCAAGGCAATCTCGGCCGGGTCCGTCTTCATGGGGGCCAACACCTACATCGGCAACGCGCCCAACTTCATGGTGAAGTCCATCGCCGAGGAGGCGGGGATCGCCATGCCGAGCTTCTTCGGGTACATGTTCAAGTACTCCATCCCGATCCTGATCCCCGTGTTCATTATCGTGACCTTCGTGTTTTTCTAGAACGCCGGGAATCGCGGAAAGAAAGGAGGATTGCATGACAAAGAAATACTACGAGGTGGTCGTTGAGGGTTCTTTTGACCTCATCAAGGGGTTCGTTCTCGGATTTCTCCGCGGCAGGGGCATAGAGGGCGAGGCCGTTTTCTCCGCGGAGCGTCATGTCAAGCACGGCGAAGGGCTGGGACACCTGCTTCGGCTCTTGACGCGCCAGGGCGATACATCCAGCATCATCATCGGCGAGGGAATCGGACTGCTGCTGCAGGAGGCCCTGGGCAAGGTCGATTCCCAGCTGGACCTGAAGGTCCTCTCCATCCGGGAGATCACGGGGGCGCACTTCAATTTCAAGTTTCGGACCTTTTCCAAGAAGGCAGGCGAGGCGTTAAAGGAGACCTTCGAGAATCCCCCCGCCGGGGTGGCGCTGGAGTGCTTCGAGCTGGAGGAAAATGTACGGCCGGAAAGCAAGGGAGTCGAGGCGTATGCGCCGCTTCACGATTACGAGATCGCGGGGAGCGGACGGGCCGTTGGCGATGCCAAGGCGGTGATCGATTTCTACGACCGCATCGAGCACAACGAGCTCATCGAGCTGGGAGAAATCGTGCTGGAGTACGGAAAGGCCTTGAGCGGGTAAAAAAGAGGGCCTGCCCGAAGGCCCTCTGTCTCTGACGTAAGGGTATCCGCTTACGATTCCGCCTCCGGACTCTCGATGACGATATCCACGATCTCGACCTCTCGGACGCCTCCCGGCGTCTTGACGCGGACCACGTCGCCGACATTCTTGCCGATGAGGGCCCTGCCGATGGGGGATGTTACGGAAATGCGATTGTTGGACACGTCGGATTCGTAAGGGCCTACGAGCTGATAGCGGGTCGCGTCGCCCGTGTCGATGTCGGCGAAGGAGACGGTCGTGCCGAAGACGACCCGGTCGCCGGCGATCCCGTTCAATTCCACGATCTGCGAGGTGGCGAGGCAGTTCTCGATTTCCTGCTGGCGCCCGTGGAGAAAAGACTGCCGTTCCTTGGCGTACTGGTACTCGGCGTTTTCCGAGATGTCTCCATGCCCCCGCGCTTCCTCGATGGCCTTGATGTTCTCGGGGATCAACACCCTCTTGAGCTGATCCAGTTCCTTTTTCAGCTTCTCGAAACCCGCTTTCGTGATGGGCATTTTATCCATCGACAATCCTCCCGGGCGGCCCCCTCAGGCAAAAAAATAAATATCCGCCACTGCCTTGGGGCATTAACGGATATTTGCTTTTTTTCTACACAAGAATGCCGTGGCTGTCAAGAGATTTCGGGGCCCCGGATCCCCCTGTTTCACCCCTTGCGTTACGGGCTGCCCTATGCTAATGATGACACAACGGGGCCGCCAGAGGGGGCCCCGTTTGATTCGCCATGCTAGACAAATTTAAAAGAGAAATCAACTACCTGCGGATATCCATCACCGACCGGTGCAATCTTCGCTGCGTCTACTGCATGCCGAAGGAGGGCTTGTCGCTGCTCGGTCACGAGGACATCCTGCGTTACGAGGAGATGCTGCGAATCGTCCGCATCGCCAGGAAGCTCGGCATCGTGAAGGTTCGGGTCACAGGCGGCGAGCCGCTTGTCAGAAGGGGCGTCACCGACTTTCTGGCTGCGCTCGGAAAACTTGGCCTCGAAGACATCAGCCTCACCACGAACGGCATCCTCCTGGAATCCCTTGCCGATCCGATTCGCAAGGCCGGTGTTCGGAGGATCAACGTGAGCCTCGATTCGCTCGACCCGGCGAGATACGCCCGGATCACCCGGGGAGGGAACCTTGCTGCTGTGCTGCGGGGACTCGATCGGGCTGAAGCGGCCGGTTTTTCTCCGATCAAGATCAATGTCGTCACCGTCAGGGACTTCAATGACGACGAAAGCCTTTCGTTCGCACGACTCACCCTGGAAAAGCCTTATGAAATCCGCTTCATCGAACTCATGCCCATAGGCGGCAAAAACGATAACGCCGACAAGTACGTCTCCAATGACGAGCTGATGGAGCGCCTCGGCCTCCTGGGCAGGCTCCTTCCCGTCGAGAGCGGGAGACAGGAGAAGAACTTCAGGGGCCCGGCCCGGCGCTTCAGGCTCGAGGGCGCGCGGGGTGTCATCGGCTTCATCAGCCCCATCAGCCACAATTTCTGCCACGCCTGTAACCGACTGCGGCTTACGGCGGATGGGGGGCTGCGCGCCTGCCTGATGGTCGACGGGGAGGTCGATCTCAAGACGCCTATGCGGAAGGGATGCACCGACGAGGAGCTCGAGCAGCTCATCCGCCGGGCCGTCATGAACAAGCCCCGCGGCCAGCACACCGATGGCTCAGGCGAGGATTGCAGCCGCAGGAAATGCGCCAGGGAGATGTCGACGATTGGCGGCTGACGCCGCCAGGGTATCGGGTATCGGGAAAGATCAACCACCGATTGATGGAATTTCCAACCTTCTCACCTTCTCAACCTCTCACCCTCGTGAGTATAAGCTGAGCCATGATAAAAGAGGCCATGCTGTACGAGAAACTCGAAGGGGGCCATGTCCGCTGCGCCCTCTGCGGCCACCGCTGCAAGATCGCACCGGGAAAACGGGGCGTGTGCTGCGTTCGTGAAAACAGGGAAGGCACTCTTTGCACGCTCGTATACGGGCCCGTCATCGCCGCAAGCGTCGATCCCATCGAGAAGAAACCCATCTATCATCTCTATCCCGGCTCTGATTCCTACTCGATTGCCGCCGTGGGCTGCAACTTCCGCTGCTCCTTCTGCCAGAACCACGAGATCTCCCAGTTGCCGCGGGAGGAAGGGAGGATTGCCGGCCGGGAGATGACGCCTCGCGAGGTCGTCAACGGGGCCATCAACAGCTCATCGAAATCGATCTCCTACACCTACACGGAGCCCACGATCTTCTTCGAGTTTGCCCACGACACGGCCCGGCTTGCCCATGAAGAGGGCCTGAAGAACATCTTCGTGACCAACGGCTTCATGACGGAAGAGGCCCTGGAGGCCGCCTCACCCTGGCTGGACGCCGCTAACGTGGATCTCAAGTCTTTCCGCGATGATTTCTACAAGAGTCATTGCGGGGCGCGCCTCGAGCCCGTCCTGGAGACCCTGAGGGGGATGAAAAAGAGGGGGATCTGGGTGGAGGTGACAACGCTCGTCATCCCGACCCTCAATGACGACGAGGGCGAACTGAGCGAGATCGCCGCATTCATCCGGTCGCTCGGCGAGGATGTCCCCTGGCACCTCAGCCGCTTCTTCCCGCGTTACAGGTCGCAGAACCTCCCCCCGACGCCGGTGAAGACCATCGACCGGGCCCTTGAGATCGGCCGCCAGGCCGGCCTCAAACATGTCTACAGCGGAAATGTCCCGGGAGGCGAAAGCGACAACACCTATTGTTCCCAATGCAAGAATCTGCTCATCGGACGGCAGGGATATGCCATCCGGCAGTACAATCTGGCAGGGCCGAAATGCAATCGCTGCGGCACCGTTCTGGCTGGCATTTTCAGTGGCTAGTGATTAGTGGCTTGTGGCTAGTAAAGAAGAATTAAACTTCCTTCACTAGTCACTAACCACAAAACACAAGTCACTGCTGCTTGCTGCCTCATCTGCGCGATGCGCGTTTTACCATTTCCACAGTTGAGCCCGGTCCCCGGGCACATCAGGCCTTTCAGGCGATAACCTGCCCTGCCGAGAGAACGCACTTCTCCGTCACGGGTCCGTCGGGCGTTTCGATTTCGAAGCGATAACTGTTGATCTGGCCGCCTGCTTTCAGCTCGCCACAAGTTTGCTCCACGATTTTCTGTGCCTCTTCAGCCGTGCCTGCATTCAGATCCAAATTGATTACAGCCTTCATGTCGTCCGTTCTTTTTCCTCTCACCGGTCACCGGTCACTTGTCACCGGTCACTGGGTTATCCTCCCAATCGAGATCCTCTTCGCGGTACTCTTTTGCCAGGACGCGCCGGGCATGTTCCAGCCACCGCTCCGGCACGAGGATCTGCACCTCGCCCAGACCGTCCACGGTGATGGCGTAGATTTGCCCGATCGGCTCGTATTGCAACCGCACGGGAATCCCCTCCGCCTCGAGCCTGCCCTCGAGAATCCGTGCCTTGATGATCCCGGAGGTGATGCTTACGACCTGCCAGTTTTCATCGTCCATCGCTCAGTCTTCCACCGAGATTTTCAGGTAGATATCACCGGAACGGTCTCCGCCCTTTCTGCCCAGTCCCGCCAGCCGGATCCTGGTTCCGTTTTCCGTCCCCGGGGGGATCGTGACCATGAAAGTCCTCCGGGCGGCATCACCGGGGACACCGATCATCTTCCGGGTGCCGTTTCGGGACTCCTTGGAGGTGATGACGACCGTTCCATGCAGATCCAGGTCATCGGGCTCGGGCTCCGGATGGATGTACTGGAGCCGGGGCGTGGAGTGACGCGCAAAGGTTTCGCTCAGCTTCTCGTCGATGCGGCTCTCCGGAAGTCGTGAGAAGAGCTTGACGACGATCATCCCGAACACAAATCCCCCGATGTGGGCCCACCAGGCGATGCCGCCTCCGCCCTCGGGCCCCGGAAGGGATGCGTAGAAGAACTGGAAGAGAAACCAGATTCCCAGGAAGACGACTGCGGGGATCTCGATGAAATAGGGGATGAAGAAGATGGGGATCAGCGTAATGATCCGGGCCTTCGGGAAGAGGATGAGATAGGCCCCCATGACCCCCGCGATGGCGCCGCTGGCGCCGATCGTCGGCACCGTTGATGCCCAGTTGGACCAGAGATGCGCAAACCCCGAAGCCCAGCCGCACAGGAGGTAGAACAGCAGAAACCGGGTCGAGCCCATGCGGTCTTCCACGTTGTCGCCGAAGATGTAAAGAGACCACATGTTCCCGAGGAGGTGGAAGAACCCCCCGTGAAGGAACATGAAGGACAGCAGGGCCAATGCCTGCTCTCCGAAGCTGAAATGGGCCGCAATCTCCGGAACGGAGTAGCGCGCAGGCACCAGTCCGTACGTGTAGATGAACGGCTCGATATTCTCGCCCAGTGTCATCTGGAAGAGGAACACGAGAACGTTCAGGCCGATGATGCCCTGGGTGACAACGGGGTAGCTCCTGGACGGGATCTGGTCGCGAATGGGGATCATGGCCTATGAAGCTTCCATCCTTAATCTTCCTCTCCCTTGAGGGGAGAGGATTGAGGTGAGGGTGACCGGGGGCGCATCCCTCTAACCCTGTCCTATAGGCAGGGTTGGGGCGCGCAATCATGTTTGGTTCTTTCCTTTCCGGGAAGCCACGCCCTGCAGGGCGGGTGCTTCAAAATCCCCTTCCTCTTCCTCTATCTCACAAAACTCGATTCGCGACAAACGGTTTTGCGGCACGCGGTCCGGGCAAAAAAAGGGCGGGCCTTTCGGCCCGCCCTCATAACCGTCAAAGCGGTTATCCGCACATCTTCTTACTTCACGAATGGAGCGGGAATCGGGTAGATCGCGCGGCCGAACACCGTGTTGCACACGACGCCACCTGCCACATAGACTCCGATCCAGCCGGAGACGATCAGCAGCCAGCCTACGATCGGCTTGCCGACTGCGGGATCCATCTTGCCCAGGTCCAGACCGACGATGCACCACAGGACGATGTCGATCAGGACGACGAGGATGAAGATGAGCTTATTGGACTTCAGGTAAGCAGGGGTCACGGCGGTGAGGAAGCCGGCCCCGGCCATCCATGTCCATCCCTCGACGTAGACATGGGGAGCCATGCCGAACTTGATCATGAGGAACTTGGAGAGAACGCTCAGAGAAGCGCCGAACATAAAGAAAGCCGAGAAGAACAAAAAGACGTTACCGCCGGTGATGTTATGATCTTTTAATTCCATAACAGCAACCGTGTACTGAACAACGCCGCCGCCAACAAGCCATGCAAACAGGATGGGGAGGCCTTCCAGCTTTACCCAGCCAAGAAATACTGCGCCGAAACCGAAGCAAGCAACTGCAAGGGCGCCAAGACCAGCCGGAGCCGGAGTCGCAAAGGTGTGTTCCGCTGCCATAGAAAAATCCTCCTTTTTTCCATTAAGAAAATGAAATGTGAGACATAGAATGAATTAAGAAAAAATCACACCTTACCAAAAAATCCCTCTTTCACCTCCTTTCCTTTAGATTTTTCAGGCCCGACCTCTCATTCCGGGCCGTTGCTTGAGCGTTGCTTCAGGCGCTTCTGCGGCGGCCCGACCTCTCATTCCGGACCGTTGCTCGAGCGTTGCTTCAGGCGCTCCTGCGAATCAAAATCCCCCTGCTGGTAAGATGATCGATGAATCTGGCACACGGTTTCAAAGAACTTCCCCCAATCATACGCATTCTACCTACCAAAGATAAAATAACCCTGTCAAGAAGAAAAACGGTTGAGGGGGTTTCATTTTTTCGGTGTTGCCGGCCGGCCTTCCTCGTGCAGCGGTCGCAGAGGATTCGTTTTTACTGCCGGGATCGGGCGTTGCGGGTGAAACGGCGAAGGGAGAATCTGGAGCCGTCTATGCGGCCCGGTAGGCGAAGAGAATGATGAAGATGCCCAGGAGCCAGAAGAGGTAGGCCAGGATCCGGTGCTTCTGCGCGGAGTCGATCTTCGAGAACATCGTGATGAAATTTTCTTTCTCCTTCTGCATGGGTGGAGGAGGGGTTTCCGTTTTCTTTGCTGTTTTTTTTGACATGGTCTGCATCTCCCGGTTGTGCCTGCTTGCGATGCACCCTTCATAATGGAATCGGCCCTGCCTGTCAAGACAAAGACGGACCGTCCGTGACCGGATAAAAAAGCCCGAGCCGAAGCCCGGGCTCTTCTTCAAAGGGTTGAACGAGTGGATTACTTTGCGGACAGGTAAGGATCCCAGTCGAATCCAGAGGCCTCGCCGTGCAGCGGCAGCTTGTAGTTCCTTCTTTCCTCGTAGGAAGGGTACCTTCTCGCCTTGCCCTCGATCGGCAGCATGTTGACGGGGAACTTCGGGGCAAGCAGGCCGTTCTCCCTGGCTTCCTTCGTCAGCCACTCCCTGTCGTCGGGGTGGGCGATGGAGATGAGCGCCGTCGCCCTCTCGTAGCCGTTGAGGCCGCGGAGGTTTACAATGCCGTACTCCGTGCAGACGTAATTGCTGAGCTGGGCGGGGACGTCCACCGAAGAGCCTTCAGGCAGGAAGGGAACAATGCGGGAGGTGCCGTGCTTGCTCCGGGACGTCATGGAGGCAACGCCCCTGCCGCCCTTGCTCTGGGCGCAGAAGGACACGAAATGGAAATAGCCGCCGGAGCTCGAGATCGGGCGCTTCTCGTAGAAGCCCGAGCACTGCTGTCCCAAAAGGTCCACGGCGACGCAGTTGTCGATGGCGATCATGTTGTCGAGCCGGGTGAGGTTGTGCAGGTTGTTCGTGTAGCTGATGTCGTAGACGGCCAGGTTCGAATTGCGATGAAGCGTGTCGTAGTACCACTTCACGTCCACGGGGAAGGCGAAAGTCCACACGCTCTTGCCGCGGTCGGCCGGAAGGTTCTTGTACTTGTTGGTGACCTGGCCCGACTCGATCAGCTTGATGAGGCCGGCATTGAGCATCTCCGTGTGGATGCCGAGGTCCTTGAAGCCTGCGTCCGTCATGGCGCTTACACAGGCGGAGGGGAGCGTGCCGATGCCGAGTTGGACGATGTCCCGGTCCCTCATGATGGTCATGATGTGTTGGGCGATGGCTTCCTCTTCAGGCTTCGCCTTGATGGCCTTCTCGTTGATCTGGGGCCACTTGTACCTCTCCACGTCCACCTCGACCCAGTAGTCGATGTCGTCGATGTTGATCGTGTTGAAACGGCCGCCCTCGGCCCAGGGATAGTCGGAGCGAACCTCGATGACCGAGTTCTTGGCGCACTGGGAGAAGATATTGGCGTTGTTCGTGCCGTAGGAGAAGTTGGCGAATCCGTGCTGATCCCAAGGCGTTGCCGCGTTCCACCACCAGTCGAGGCCGCGGTTGGCCTTCACGGCGTTGGCGAAGCGGTAGTGGCAGAACCACATGCCCATGGCCCACCCCCAGTGCGACCAGCTGGTGACGTTGTTCGTGTCGCGGGCCTTGCGGCTCCAGGGGAAGAAGAAGTACTCGTGGAAGCAGTGGTATTCCTGTCGGGGGTCGATCTGCTGGAATTCGAGGTGGGGGTAGAACATGGCGTAGTTCCAGATCTCGATGTCCCTCAGCTGACCGGGGCCGGGGCCGAGGCGCTTGGCGAGCTCCTTCATGCACTCCGTGGAATCGCCTCCGACAGAGCCTGGCTGAATCCAGTCCCCGGACTTCACCATGTCGAGGATCTGCTGCGGAGTTCTTTTCTTGTCGCGGATTTTCTGCTGTACGGGTGTCGTCATTCCACTCCCTCCTTGAGAACGATGAGTCTTTTGCCTGCGTGCGAATCCTGTTAACCCGCGGAATAAGCCGGTAGGAAAAGAGAAACGACCCTGACTGCTTTGACTCCTCCTTTTTGTGATGCGAATTGTCAGGACTGACCCGACGGATTCTAACTGGTTTGATTGGTTCATCATTAATCTTTTGCCCCTTTTTTTTCAACAAAAATAAGCCTCCACAGATGAACGGTCTCGATTTCGAAGGGTGAAAATTATCTTGAAAAACGGTCGTTGTTTCGCCCGCAAAGTCGTTTCTGGAACGGAAATTGAATACAACATGTAGTGGTTAAGTGGAAAAAGACTACATTCCGTAGTAGTTTTTAGCCCTTTACAACGTCAGGGTGCTTTGGTAAAGTGACAAAAATCTGGACGAAGCGTCGGCAGACCGACGGAAGCTTGACGATGCTTCGTCAGACCGACAGAAGCATGGGGATGGAATGAAACTCAAACGGCTCGAGATCATCGGATTCAAGTCCTTCCGGGACAGGACCGTCATCGATTTTTCCGCAGGGATCAGCGGCATCGTGGGGCCCAATGGTTGCGGCAAGAGCAACATCATAGACGCCATACGCTGGGTCATGGGTGAACAGCGGGTGTCCATGCTGCGCGGCAAGAAGATGGACGACGTCATCTTCAACGGCAGCGAGGAGGCGCAGCCGGTGAGCCTGGCCGAGGTCACGCTGGTCATGGTGGCCGACGGGTATGCCTTCCCGCCGCCCTACGGCGACTGCTCGGAGGTGATGATCACGAGAAGGGTCTTCCGCGAGGAAGAGGGCGAGTACTTCATCAACAAGGTCCGTTGCCGCCTGCTCGATGTGAAGGAGTTCTTCATGGACACGGGCGTGGGCGCCCGGACCTACTCACTGGTGGAGCAGGGAAGCATCACGGGCCTCATGGAGGCCAAACCCGAGGAGCGGCGCCAGTACATCGAAGAGGCCGCGGGGATCACCAAGTACAAGAGCCGCAAGGAGGCAGCCGTCCGGAAGATGGAGTCGACGAAGCAGAACATGCTTCGCCTGAACGACATCCTGCGCGAGGTCAAGAGCCAGCTCAATTCCGTTTCCCGGCAGGCCAAGCGGGCCGAGCGGTACAAGCTTCTGAAAAAAGACCTCAGGGAGATCGAGCTTTCCCTGGCTGTGCAGGCGTTCGCGGAGATGCTTGAAAAAAAGACGGGCCTGCAGCAGCGCTTTGACGAATCCTCCGCCTCGACCGAAGATGTCCGTTCGCAGCTCTCGGTGCTGGAGGCCCGCGTCGAGGAGTTCCGGGCCGAGATCGCCGAGAACGACCAGAACGTCAAGCAGCTCCAGGAGCGGCTCTACACGGCAAAAAACGAGATCAGCATCCGCGAGCAGGCCATCGAGCATGCCCGGGGACGTCTCGACGACCTGGCCACCCTCGAGGAGCGGAGCTCGATCGAGCTGGAGTCGCTGCGCACCCGCAAGGGCGAAGGGACGCGGGAGCTGGAGCTGCTCAAGGCGCAGTCGTCCGAGTCCGACGGCCGGATCCTCTCCGGCAGGGAATCCCTGGATCTGCGGCAGAGCGTTGTCGATGAGCTGAAGAAAAGCGAACAGGCGCTCCGGGATGAGCTGGAGAAGGAAAAAACGGCCTACTTCAACTCCCTCACGGAACAGTCTCGGATGCAGAACGCCATTGCGGCCTACCAGAAGAGCCTGGAGGACCTGAAGCGAAGGACCGAGCGGGAGGTGAAGGAGCTCGAGGAGCACGAAAAGAGGTTGAACCAGGCCCAGGAGAACCTCTCGAACACGCGGGCGGGCCTGGATGGCGGACAGGAACAGCTGGACGGGTTGCGCAGGGAGGCGTCGGAGCTCCAGCAGCTCATCCAGCGATCGCGCAACGAACTGGAAGAGGCCGACGGGCAGGTATTCCGCCTCAAGGAGGAGATGGGGAAGAAGAGCTCGCGGCTTGCTTCGCTGCGCGAATTCCAGAACCGCTACGAGTGGTGCGACGCAGGAACCCGCTCCATCATCCGGGCCCGGGACGAGGCCGGCCTTGCCCTCGACAGCATCTACGGGCTGGTGGCCGATCACATCGAGGTGCCCCGCGAATACGAAATCGCCGTCGAGGCGGCCCTGGGCGAGAGGCTCCAGTACGTTGTCGTGAAGAGCCAGGAGGAGGGCATCCGGGCCATTGATTACCTGAAGGTGAGCGCCGCCGGGCGCAGCAGCTTCGTTCCGCTCCGGGTCCGCTCGAGCGCCGTCGACATGGCATCGAAGGACTACCTCCAGGGCACGACGCGCCTTCTCGACGTCGTGCGCGTGAAAGACGAGTACCGAAACGTCGCCGAGTATCTCCTGGGCGACACGATCCTCGTGCCCGACCTCAATTCCGGAATCGCCCTCTGGCAGCGAAACGGCTTCCGGGGTACCCTGGTCACCCCCGACGGCGACATGATCAGCCCCCACGGCGTTCTCACGGGCGGGAGCCGGTCCGTCACGGAAGAGAGCAGCCTGCTGCGGCGCAAGCGGGAGATCGCCGATCTGGAGAAGGATGCGAGCCGCCTCGAAGGACAGATCCGGGACGAGTCCAGGAGCCGCAGCGCGCTGGCTGACCGGATCGCGACCATGGAAGGGGACTGGGAGGCGAGCCGGGACGCGATCCGCGAGGCGGAGCTCGCGCTTCAGGGCAGGAAAAAGGACGTCGAGCGTTACGAAAACGAGTTGAAATGGATCGAGCAGCGCGTGGGCGTGATCCGGTTCAACCGGGAGACGCTGCTGACGGAAGAGCAGGAAACGGCCGCAAAGATCGCCGCTACGGAGCGTGAGATCGAGACGGCCGATGTCCGTTGCCTCGAGATCAACGGGAGGCTCTCCGACATCCAGGAGCGCTGGCAGGCCCTGCGAGCGGACCTCGAGGGCAAGGAAGCCCTGTTCACCGAGGAGCGGGTCGCCCTGGCGGCCCTTGAGGAGAAGCGCAACGCGGACCTGAAGACCCTCGAGCGGCTGCAGGAATCCATCCGCAGCCTCGAGGTCGAGACGGAAACGAGGCTGAGGGGCCTGGGAGAGGCCGAGCGCAGCCGCGAGGAGATCACGGCAAAGATCGAACAGGACCGCCAAACCCTGCAGACGCTCTACGGGGAATACGGGGAAATCGAGAAGGAGCTGACCGCCGCCCGCGAGGGGCAGACTTGGCGGGAGGGCAAAATGAGCGGTCTCGAGGGCGAGGCCCGGGAGGCCCGCCGGCAGATCGAGCAGATGCTGCGCGAGACGGGGGAGCTCGACATCGAGATCCGGGAGCTCGGTTTCCAGATCGACGCGCTGCAGAACGGGATGCAGGAGAAATACCAGGCCGAGCTCGCCGCGCTCGTTCAGGGGTTCGAGAAGCTGGAGGAATCCCGCATGGGCGAGCTGCGGGAGGATCTGGAGAAGAAGAAGAGGGCCGTCGAGGAGTTCGGCGAAGTGAACTTGCTGGCCATCAGCGAGCACGAGGAGCTGCAGACGCGGCACGAATTCCTGACCGGGCAGATCAACGACCTCAATGCCTCGCTCGATTCGCTCCAGAAGACGATCGCGCGGATCAACCAGGTGTCCAAGAAACGCTTCTCCGAGACGTTCGAGGCCGTCAACGCCTGCTTCCAGTCCGTCTTCCCCAAGCTGTTCCGCGGCGGGAAGGCGTCGCTGCTTCTTACCGACGGCGAGGACTTGCTGGAGACGGGAGTCGACATCGAGATCCAGCTGCCCGGCAAGCGGACCCAGAACATCAACCTGCTGTCGGGCGGCGAGAAGTCGCTTTCCGCCGTGGCGCTCATCTTCTCGATCCTGCTGCACAAGCCGACGCCCTTCCTGATCCTCGACGAGGTCGACGCCGCACTGGATGACGCGAACATCGCGCTGTTCAACCAGTTCGTCAAGGACATCTCCGAGCGCTCCCAGATCATCCTGGTGACGCACAACAAGAGGACCATGGAAGTGTCCGACAACCTGTTCGGGGTGTCGATGGAAAAGAAGGGGATCTCCACGCTGGTGTCCGTGAATTTAAACCAGATTGCCGCATAGGGGGCCGAAAAGCCGCAAGCCACAAGCCACGAGAAAAAATCCCCCTCCTTCCCCCTTTCGTAAAGGGGGATGTAAGGGGGATTTGAGTTTCTAACCCCCAATCAACGTGCATGCCCGTGAGAGTCGGGCACAACGAATCATGAAAGTGATTCCGCTGTTTCTGAAAAGAGGTCATCGCGAGCCGATCCTCTAGAAAACCCCTTCCATGATCTCCCTCTCCCTTGAGGGGAG
>DIFQ01000014.1:3118-4458 GCA_002419215.1 Syntrophaceae bacterium UBA5744 | reverse complement strand
TACCTCTCGCCGGAGCGGACCTTCACGCGCAAGGTCCGGGAGGCGATCCTCGCCTGGAAGATTGACCGGTACCTGAACAAGCAGGAGATCCTGGAACTCTACCTCAATCACATCTATCTCGGCCACGGGGCCTACGGGATCGAGGCGGCAGCCCAGAACTACTTCGGAAAGTCGACCCGCAACCTGACTCTCTCCGAGGCGGCCATGATGGCGGGGCTGCCCAAGGCGCCGAGCCGCTTCTCGCCTTACGTGAACATGGAGCGTGCGCGCCAGCGGCAGGCCTACGTGCTCACCCGGATGCAGGAGGACGGCTACATCACGCAAGCCGACCGCGACAGGGCCGTAAAGGAACCCGTCAAGCTCATCTCGTCCAAACCCCGGGAGAAAATCGCCCCTTACTTTACGGAGAACGTCCGTCGCTACATACTCGAGAAATACGGCGCCGACGCCTTGTACCGCGAGGGGCTCGAGGTCTACACGACGATCAACGTGGAAATGCAGAAGGCCGCAAACGACGCCGTGGAGAAGGGCCTCAAGGAGATGGAGACGCGGGAGAAATTCACTCCGGGCGAGCTCCAGGGGGCGCTTTTGTGCATGGACGTGCGCACCGGCGAGGTCAAGGCCATGGTGGGGGGCCGGGATTACAAGAAAAGCGAATTCAACCGGGCCACCCAGGCCAGGCGAAGGCCCGGGTCCTCCTTCAAACCCTTCGTGTACACGGCCGCCTTCGACAAGGGGATGACGCCGGCCACGGTCATCATCGACTCGCCCCTGATCTTCAACGACACCGTCCGCGGCGAGTGGAAGCCCCAGAATTTCGAGCACAAGTTCTTCGGCCCCACGACGCTGCGCGAGGCCCTGACCGCATCGCGCAACGTGGTCACCGTGAAGGTCCTCCAGGAGATCGGGCTGGCCTATGCGATCGACTACGCGCACAACATGGGGATCAACTCGCCTCTCACCCGCGACCTCTCCCTCGCCCTGGGGACCTCGACGGTCACCCTGCAGGAGATGATCCGCGGCTACGGCGTGCTCGCCAACAGCGGCAGGAGGGTGGAACCCTATTTCATACGCAAGATCGTGGACCGTCACGGCCACGTCCTCGAGGAGCAGGCGCCCCAGGTCGAGCAGGCCATCGACCCCCGCATCGCATTCCTCACCACGTCGGTGCTGCAAAACGTCGTCCAGGAGGGAACGGGCGAGCGGGTGAAGGCCATCGGCAGGCCCGTGGCCGGCAAGACCGGGACCACGGACGACTACTATGACGCCTGGTTCATCGGCTACTCGCCATCGCTCGTCGCCGGCGTGTGGGTGGGATTCGACGCGGAGAAGACCATGGG
>DIFQ01000014.1:0-3112 GCA_002419215.1 Syntrophaceae bacterium UBA5744 | reverse complement strand
CCCCATCTGGCTCTACTTCATGGAGAAGGCCCTGGCAGGCAAGCCCGTGGAGGTCTTCACGGCCCCGGAAGGCGTCGTCTTTGCCCGCATCGACCCCAAGACGGGGCTTCTCGCCACCCCGGGGACGAAGGATTCCGTTTTCGAGGGCTTCCTGGAGGGCACGGCGCCGAAGGAGTATGCGCCGGCCACGGGCGAGGAGACCCCGGAAGGCGTCAAGCCCTAAAGACAACCCCTTCCTTGATCTTCCTCTCCCTTGAGGGGAGAGGATTGAGGTGAGGGTGAATAATCCCTTTCTTAGACCTGACGGCCAGGAAACAGTGTCCAGGGAACAGGGTACAGGGAAAGAAAAGAAAAAAGGCTTGACAAAGGTCCGGTTTTATTGCATAAGGGACCTCGTTTTTACACTAGGAGAGGATTCATGATCCATCAGATTATTACGAGCATCCCGGTCGTCGTTGTCGTCGTCGTCGTACAGGCGGGGACCGCTGCTCGCACGTTCTGATGGAAACATAGAGCAAAACGAGCCGCGGCCCCCCGAAAGACCGCGGCTTTTTCTTGTCGAAAAGCCGCAACGGAAAAACGTTTGCGGCTTTTTTTCGGCGTCATCATCATTCTTCATCATCGGAGGAGGTAGTCCCGTGAAAATGAAAGGAACCCAGATCCTGATCGAATGCCTGAAGGCGGAGGGAGTGGACGTCATGTTCGGATACCCGGGAGGCTCCGTCATCGACATCTATGACGAGCTGTACCGAAGCGGCTTCAAGCACATCCTCGTCCGCCACGAGCAGGCGGCCGTGCACGCCGCAGACGGCTACGCCCGCGCGACGGGAAAGGTCGGCGTGGCGCTCGCAACCTCCGGCCCCGGCGCCACGAACACCGTGACGGGCATCGCCACGGCCAATATGGATTCCATCCCCATCGTCGTCTTCACGGGGCAAGTGCCCACGCACCTCATCGGCAACGACGCTTTCCAGGAGTGCGATATCACCGGCATCACCCGGCCCTGCACCAAGCACAACTATCTCGTTCGCAATCCCGACGAGCTGGCCAGCACCATCCACGAGGCCTTCCACATCGCCCGCACGGGCCGCCCCGGGCCGGTTCTCGTCGATCTGCCGAAAAACGTCATCGCCGCGGAGGTGGACTACGACCCCGCGAAGATCAAGATCAACGCCACGAAGCGCTCGCTGCCGCCCAAGCCGTCATCCAAGAAATATGTACAGCTCCTGGAAATGCTGAGGGCCTCGAAACGGCCCATGCTGATGACCGGCGGGGGCATCGTGCTCGGCAAGGCATCGGATGAGCTGCGGGCCTTCGCCCGCAGGGCCAAGCTCCCGGTCACATCGACCCTCATGGGCCTCGGCGCCTTCCCGGGCTCGGACCCGCTCTTTCTCGGCATGCCGGGCATGCACGGCACCTATTTTGCCAACATGGCCATCAGCCACTGCGATCTTCTCATCTGCATCGGGGCCCGGTTCGACGACCGCGTGACGGGCAAGATCGACACCTTTGCGGCAAACGCCCAGATCATCCACATCGACGTGGACCCCTCATCGATCAACAAGAACATTGTCGTGGACCTGCCCATCGTGAGCGACGCGAAGAGCGCCCTGGAAAACATCATCCGCCTCCTCAAGGACAACAACTACGCGGCCACCGACGCGGAGCGCAAGGACTGGCTCGATCTGATCGAGTCCTGGAAGAAGAAGGCGCCGCTCAGTTATTGCCAGGACGGCAAGGTCATCAAGCCCCAGTGCGTCATCGAGACGCTCCACGAGGTGACGAAGGGCAAGGCCATCATCACCACCGAGGTGGGCCAGAACCAGATGTGGGCGGCCCAGTTCTACCGCTACGACGATCCCAACACGTTCATCTCCTCGGGCGGCCTCGGGACGATGGGCTACGGCTTCCCGGCGGCGATGGGCGTGAAGCTCGCCTTCCCCGACCGGATCGTCGTGGACATCGCCGGCGACGGAAGCATCCAGATGAATATCCAGGAGATGGCCACGTGCATGCAATACAACATCCCCGTGAAGATCGTGCTCCTCAACAACGGGTATCTCGGGATGGTGCGGCAGTGGCAGGAGCTATTCTACGAGAAGCGCTACTCGAACACGGACATGACCTTCCAGCCCGATTTCGTGAAGGTGGCCGAGGCCTACGGCTGGGAAGCCTTCCGGGCGAAGACGCCCGAGGAGATCCGGCCCATCCTCGAAAAGGGGCTCTTCAGCAACAGGCCCTGCCTCATGGACTTCCAGGTGGCCCGCGAGGAGTGCGTCTATCCCATGGTGAGGCCGGGGGCCTCCATCAGCGAGATGACGCTGGGGACGAGGGAGATGACCAACTGACAGGGTACAGGGTATAGGGTTCAGGGTACAGGGTAAGAAAAGACGGACCCGCCTTGCGGGTCCGTCTGGAAATCATATCAAAGGAAGGCGCGGAATCATGGACAAGAAAGAAAACGTCATATCCCTTCTGGTCAACAACAAGCCTGACGTTCTGGCCCGCGTGGCGGGAACGCTCGGCGGCAAGGGGTACAACATCGAGACGCTCTGCGTGGACGTCACGATCAACCCCGACGTCTCCAAGATCATCCTCACCACGATCGGCACGAAGGCAACCGTACAGAAGATCGAGGCGCAGCTCGCCCGGCTCATCGACGTCATCAAGGTGGAGAACCTCACCGACGTGGAAACGGTGAAGCGGGAGCTGGTGCTGATCCGGATGGCCCTCACGGCGGACAGCAAGAGTGAGCTGATTCGGACCATCAACAAGCTCAACTGCAAGATCCTGACGTTCAACTCCGATCACTGCGTCCTGGAGTACCGGGGGACGAAATGCGAGGTCGACAAGGTCCTGGAGACCCTGAAGCCGCTCGGCATCGATGACGTCGCGCGCACGGGCATCGCCGCACTGGAACGCAAGAACTGAAAACCGGTGGCTAGTGTCTAGTGGCTTGTGTTTCGTGTCCGGAGGACGACAGGGGGTACTTGCCTCTTTTTCCGGGCCGCCGTCGCCCACCGGGAAACAAAGACACCCGGTGCTTGACGCGCAACACCCGTCACTAAACACTAGACACTGACCACTAACTGTCAAATGTCAGGACATCGTT
>DIFQ01000023.1 GCA_002419215.1 Syntrophaceae bacterium UBA5744 | reverse complement strand
GTAAACGATGTCCTGACATTTGACATATAGGGTATAGGGTATAGGGGCTGAAGGTGCTAAAGATTATTTTATAAGCGAAATCTTCTTCCTTCCCGATACCCGAGCCCCGATACCCGATACCCTGGTTTTCACTGCCTTGCCGTCCGCACGTTGCGCGGCAATTTTTCGCCGCAGTTCGTCCGGAAGGGGTTGATGTCGAGACCGCCTCGGCGCGTGTAGCGGGCGTAGACCGTGAGCCGATCAGGCCGGCAACGCTTCAGGATGTCCATGAAGATGCTCTCGACGCAGTGCTCGTGGAAGCCGCCGTGCCGCCGCAACGACACGATGTATTTGAGAAGGCCCGCCCGGTCGATCCGCGGGCCGCTGTAGCGGATCTGGATGCCGGCCCAGTCGGGCTGTCCCGTCAGCGGGCAGTTGGTCTTCAGGAGATTCGAGACGAGCGTCTCTTCTGCAGGAGAATGTCCCGTTGAGAGGTATCCGGGGTTCGGCCGGTAGTCTTGTATCTCCACGTCGGTTTCGTCGATGACCTCCCCGTCCATCTCCTCGATCTGCGCATCGGGGAAATCCCCCGGCGGAAGGATCTCCACACCGACGGGTGCACCGCAGGCGCTCCCAAGGTCCTTGCTGAGAATATCCCGCAGGGCCTCCACGGATTCGACGGGGGTCTGGTTGAAGGAGTTGAGGTAGAGCTTGAAAGACTTCGATTCGATGAGGTTCGGCGAATCGACGGGAACGACGAAGGTGGCCATGGCCACCCTGGGTTTGCCTTTTGGATCGAGCCATGAAAGCTCGTACGCCGTCCACAGGTCGGCGCCGGTGAAGGGCAGGGCGCCCTCAATCCCGATCTCCCTGCGGTACGGTGCGCGAGGCACCGGCTGGAGCAGTGTCGGGTCGTAGACGTCCTTGTAGGGAATGATTTTCATGTCAGGGTACAGTGGTTAGTGGCTTGTGGCTTGTGATTTGTGACTCATCTCCTTTGCCTTTCACTAGTCACGAATCACTAGCCACTTCTTTACTGCCTTCGTATCAGTTTGTCCGTCTCGAATCCCAGGCCTCGGGCGATCCCGACCAGTTCTGCGTAGCGGGCCTCGTCGATCGCCGGTGTCCGGGCCATGATCCAGAGGTTTTTGCGGTCGGGGGTTCCGACAATCACCGTCCGGTAATCCCCGTCGAGATAGAGGATCCAGTAGTTTCCCTGGGGCTGCGACGGGATGAATACCGAAAACCAGTTGTCGAAGCGGACCTCGAGCCTGGCGTTCGTCTCTGCTCCCACCGCCCGGGCCCGTCCGCGGATGGACTCTTTGCCGCCGCCGGTGGTTTCGCACTCGTTGAGGACTGAGACCTCGCCCGTTTCGAGGATCCCATAGGTAGCCTGCGAACGCAGGCAGTTCCTCTGGAACCACATCGGGAGCCTTGCGATCTCGTACCATGTCCCCTGGTAGCGGGCAAGCTCGACGCGGGCAACCGTCGGCGGGACCTTGGACGGGTCAAGGGCCGCCGGCCCCGCACAGGCGGACAACACGCAGCAGAGCACAGCTAAGAGAGCCGGGAAAGCCCTTTGCTTCATGAATTTCTTTCTCCTTGCTGCAACATGTTTGTGGCTGGTGGCCTAGTCACTAATCACGAATCACTGTGTTTTCAAAAGGATTTTCAGCAGGTCCTCTTCGGCGGAGTTCTTTGGGTGCTCGACGATCCTGCCCAGCTCCGTGCCGTCGCGAAGCACGATCGTTGTCGGCACGCGCCGGATGTTGAATTTCTCCGACATCCCGAGCCCTTCGTTTTTGGCGCGATCGACGCCGTAGAGGGCGAGCTTGAGATTCTTGTTGTCCGCTGCATCGAGGACCCTCAGGATCTTCGGGACCTCGCTGACGGATTCCTTGCTCCAGGTGCCGAAGAAGACGAGGACGTCGACGGAACCCCCCATGCCTGCGATCTTCTCGACGACATCCTTCCGGGGCGTGTAGTCCCGGTAGTCGTTCCAGAAGACGGGATAGTCCCGGAAGAGGCTTCCCTGGGAGGTCTTCCCCACGATCATCCTGTCGGGCCCGGCTGCGGGCATGGAAGCGATCGGGCGGTGCTCGCCCTGGGGCGGGTAGTCGCCCTTCGTCAGGGCGTCACGCAGGGCGGAGGGATTCGTCTTTGTGCCATCGAATGCGATGGAAACGATGTGTTTCTCCATGTCCGTCGAGACGTCCCGGACGCCGTCCACTTTTGTCAGGATCCCACGGATCCTGTCCGCCGTGTCCGGTCACTGGCAGGCGGGGACGGAGAACTCCACGAACTGCCGGGCCGCGAAGGCCGGGGGTGCGGCGGCAACCATCAACGCAACGGCCAGCAGGATCACTCCGGTGCGGGCGCTCCATTCTCTCATCGGCGCAACTCTCTTTTTATCGTGCCGGGATCAATTTATGATCGCCAAGGGTTTTCACGATCAGGCTGACGAACTTTGAGACCTGGTCTTCGTTCCCGTACGGGTTGACGGCATCGACGGTGGATCGCCAGACGAGATTGGAGGTCTTCCCATCGTAGATCCTCGACTCCAGCGTTGCCACATCGCTTCGTTTGCCCATCGACGGTTCGGGGCCGAACCATTGCATGTCTACCATCGAATCCCTGCCGGTGGTGGCTGCCATGGGGGAAGGGCTCTGCCCCTGGTAGGATTGGACTTCGGTTCCCACCCTCAGGACCCGCACGATGAGATAGGCCTCGATACCCATCCCCTGGCTCACCTTGATCAGCTCCTCCCGGGTCACCTTGTCGGGGTCGGGGATGCATTCATGGCAGGTGGCCGCTTCGACGCCGCGCGACCTGAGCTGCCTGGCGAACTCGTCCTCGAAAGACTGCCGCATCTCGATCCGCTTGGTCATGGCGACGACCATGATCTTCTTGTAGGCCGGTCCCGTATAGGTCGAGCTCTTCCAGTCGTCCGTCAGACGCATGGGGGAGGCACAGGACAGGGTCAGCAGCGCCGCTGCGAACAGCAGCGTCCCCATCATCACGATTTTCAGTTTGCTCATAAAATCTCCCTCTCGCAGGTCGGTCCAGTATTCGATGTATCCTTTCGTCGTCCGCTCTTCCTGACTTCTGCTCTTCCTCACTTCGTTCCCTGCTCCAGGTATCCTTTTTCCGGCATCAGCCCGTAGCGCCTCAGGATGTCGCCCGTAGCCGAGATGACGCCGGCCGGGATGCGGATGCCGCCGTGAAGCATGGGGCCTTCCCGGTCCGACGCGCCGGGCCCGAAGGCCATGAAGTGCTCGATCGCCTTGTTGGCGTTTGTAAAGGCATTGCCGCAGGGGATCTCCCCGACGAGGCCGAAGACCTCTCCCACGGTCCCGGAGAGAGCCGTCGAGACCCTGAGCGCCTCCGCGAGGCGACCCTCACGGATCCCGTTGACAACGTTCAGGAGCCCGGCCGGGAAACTGTTGGCCGTGCTCAGAAGAAACCCGTCGTAGGCCCCTCCGGCCGAACGGAGCCATCGGGCGTAATCCCCTTCGGCGCCCCGCACGAGGAATACACCGCGTGCGTCGACACCGGAGAGGGCAATGCGGTCGGCGCCGCTCGAATCCTTGAAGAGGATCAGATTCGGGTATTTGGCGACGAGCTTCGCGAAGGTCTCCGGCGCCGTCTCATTGCCGGTAACCTGGGGAAGCTGGTAGAGGGCCACGGGCAGGCCCATGTCGAGGATGATTTCCAGGGCCGCGCCGATTGTCGCCTGGTCGAGGTCCTTCCCGGCTGGCGGGCAGATGGTGAAACCGCTGACGCCTGCCGCAACCAGGGCCGCAAGGGGATCGGTCTTGCCGGTCAGCTTGCGCAGGATGCCGAGAAACCTCTCGATGCTGCCCGTCACGTCCGTCGTCTTTTTCCGGAGGGCCCCCAACAGAAGCGAAACGCCTCTTGTTCGCGCCATTTCGACGGCAAACCGCACAACCGTGTCCGTATCGGCGTCATCGAGGTCCCATCCGTCGCCCGTTGAACCGGGGACGAGATAGCCCTTCGCATGGGGCATCATCCACGCCAGATGGGCCTCCATCCGGGTGAGGTCGATCCGGCGGCCTGCATCGAAGTGCGTCAGCGGGGGGCACCACAGCGGCGGGATCCCCCGGGGGAAAAGAAGCTCCTGGAGATTTTTTCTTTTCGAGGCAACTGGACTCATGGTAGTTTAACCTTCAAGGGGATTGAAAAACATGGACAGGATACCCTAAAGCGGCGATTACGGCAATGACGGATCGATATACGGAGCCACATTGGGACCGGGCGGTTCTTCTCACCGTCGATGTCCAGGAGGATTTCGGACGCCCCGGTTCGGCCACCTGGAGCCCGGACAAGGACCTTGTGGTCCCCGCCATGACCGGCCTGCTGGGTCTGTTCCGCGAAAGAGGGATGCCCGTCATCCACGTCGTGAGGCTCTACCTGCCCGACGGGACCAATGCCGATTCCTGCCGGAGGCAAAAACTGGAATCGGGCCGCACCGTTGTGGCACCCGGCACCGACGGGGCGGAGATCGTTGCTGCGTTGAAGCCGTCGGCCGGGCTGCGGCTTGACGGGGAGCGGCTCCTGAGAGGCGAGCTGCAGGCCTGGTCGGAGCGGGAGTGGGTGATCTACAAGCCGCGCTGGGGCGCCTTCTACGCCACGCCGCTGGAAGAGCACCTGCGGTCGCTCGGCGCGACGACCCTCGTCGTCTGCGGGTTCAATTTCCCCAACTGCCCCCGGGCGACGATTTACGAGGCAAGCGAGCGGGACTTCCGGATCGTCATGGTACGGGACGGCGTCTCGGGTCTCTATGACCGCGGCATCGAGGAGATTCGCAACATCGGGGTGGCCGTCATGACGGTCGAAGAGATCGTGGCCGCCATCCGTTCCCGGGTCTGAACGGCCCCGACGCGCGGGGCAAACCGACAGAAAGAAGGAGGAAGAGAACAATGAGAAAAGTCCTGTTGACCGTCTGCATGGCCGTTCTGCTCGTTGGCCCCGCGGTTCACGCGGCCGATATGACGGATCTGATGAAAGCCCTGCCGGCGATCCCTTCCGGCGGCTCCGCGCAGGATTCCGGCACCGTCGCCTCGGGCCTGAAGGAAGCCCTTTCCGTGGGGACGAAGAACGCGGTGGGTGTCCTGTCGAAAGCGAACGGCTATTTCGGCAACGAGGCCGTCAAGATCCTCCTGCCGGAAAACGTCCGCCGGGTGGGCGACGCCCTGCGGATGGCGGGTTACCAGAAGGAGGTGGACGCCTTCGTCCTCAGCATGAACCGGGCGGCGGAGAAAGCGGCGCCGAAGGCTGCCGACATCTTTGCCGGCGCGATCCAGTCCATGTCCGTCGACGATGCGCAGAAGATCCTGAACGGAGGGAACACGGCGGCCACGGAATACTTCAAGTCGAAAACCTCGTCGAAACTCTTCGACGCCTTCAAGCCCGACATCTCGCAGAGCATGAACGAGGTCGGCGTGACGAAAGCCTACAAGGCCATGACGGACCGCTACACGACGATGATGCCCTTCGCGAAGATGGATTCTTTCGATCTCGACAAGTACGTGACGGACAAGTCCCTCGACGGGCTCTTCTACATGGTAGGCCAGGAGGAGGCAAAGATCCGCACGAACCCCGCCGCGCGGACGACGGAGCTGCTGAAGAAGGTCTTCGCGAAATGATACCCACTCCAGGCGACTGTCGCATAGGGTACCCGGATCGCCCTGCTGGACAGCAACCGCCTCATGCAGGATGCAGTCAGGTACCCCCCGGTGCGTGGGTCATCACCTACCCGAAGGACAGGCCCGGTTACGCCCACGTCACCGTATATGATCCCCAACGCCCCGGTAGCGACTATGTGGAAGGGGAGTTTAACATCTGTTTCTTAGAGACGGAGTGAAAGGCAGGGTCAGAAATGGCCCTGCTTCATTGTCCATTTCAATTGAGAATCCTCAATCAATTCATATGCAAGATAGCCGGGAAGCAGCAGGTGTAATGGGTAAAGAGAAATGTCTGCTTTTTTCTAACGGATTTCCAACGAAGCACTGTAAAAAGAAAGGCCGACCGAGTTTATGCTGTTACTCAACCCGTTTAGCGTTTGCCAGACACCAGGTAAAGGAGGGCAATCATGGAGATTACGAAAGCCAGGCTCAAGGAGCTGAAATCCCAAATTCAAATCAAAAAGCCCCTGGGTCAGTTGCTGCAAGAGAACCTTGTAGTGGGAGGACCAAAGAAAGGCATGCGCCTTAAAAAGGCGGTGGAAGACCCTGATAGCCAACCGTTCCGCTTCGACATCAAGATACTGAAAATCGAAGGCTACATCAACAAGAAAGGCATTTTGGATTATACGGGTTCCGTCTTTGGAGTGCAGCTGGGCCACAACACGATAGACGTGTCGAATCACGAGATCTGTGCAAACCCGAGTCTCGGCAAATTAGTCGGCGTGAGGTACTGTTTTTACCTGAAGGGAAACTGCCTCTATACGAAAGGAACCGTCAAAGGTTGGTTTAGAGACAGGGCGAGCTGGAACAAAAAGATCATCTGCTTCTAATGCGCGCACGGATAGTTCCTGAGCCGTTTCCATTTGGAAACGGCTCAGTTTTGAATCGCGCCGATTCTGTCGGCAAGAAAGGATGATTTCCTGGTCCAGGCCTGCATCCGGGTATGTCCCCCTTTCCCTGTTCGAGTATTTGATGCTCATGGGCATAGACCCGTCGCAGGAACCGGGCGTTTGTCGGAGAAAAAATCGCACAAAAAGAAAAGGGACGACGCGCGAAGCGTCGTCCCTTTTAAGCATCTGCCTTGGTGCCCCCGGCGGGCCCCTCCTACTTCGACTGCAGCACGCGGCCGATCGTCATGATCTCCGCTTCCTTCGTTCCCTCGTAGAGCTCGAGGATCTTGGCGTCGCGGTAGTACTTCTGGACGACGTACTCGTCGATGTAGCCGTAGCCTCCGTGGAGCTCGACGGCGTAATTGGCGCAGAAGACGGCAGTCTGCCCGCCCAGGAACTTCGCCATGGCCGAGAGGGTGTAGTCGGGCTTGCCGATGTCGAAGGTCCATGCCGCCCGGTAGGTCAGGGTCCGGAGCGCCTCGATCTGGATCGCCATCTCGGCGAGTTTCTTCTGGGTGAGCTGGTACGAACCGAGCGGCGCGCCGAAGGCCGTGCGTTCCTTGCAGTACTTCACGCTGGCGTCGAGACAGGCGATCGAGAGGCCCAGGGCCTGCGCGGCGATCATGGAGCGCGTCGTGTCGAAGAAGTGCATGAGCTGGTAGAAGCCGCGGCCTTCCTTGCCCAGGAGGTTTGCCTGCGGGACCCGCACGTCCTCGAAGGCGATCTCGGACGTGTCGCTCGCGCGGATGCCCATCTTTCCCTTGATCTTGTTGCGGGTGATGCCCTTGGCCTTCGCGTCGACGATGATCATGCTGAAGCTGTTGTGCTTCTTCTCCTCGGGCTTGGTGATGGCCTGGACGACCATGAAGTCGCAGACCGTGCCGTTGGTGATGAACATCTTGTTGCCGTTGATGACGAAGTCGTTGCCGTCGCGGACGGCGCGCGTCTTGTAGCCCGCCACGTCGGTGCCCGCGTTGGGTTCCGTGTAGGCGCCGGCGGCGACCCAGTCGCCCTTGCAGACGGGGGGCAGATACTTCTGCTTCTGCTCCTCCGTGCCGTTCTGGAAGATGGCCTCGCAGCCGAAGGGGGCGGCAATCACGTTGAGGCCGATCCCCATGTCCACGCGGGAGAGCTCCTCGGTGATGATGGCGTTGCCCAGGAAGCCCGCGCCGGAGCCGCCGTACTGCTCGGGGATCCAGGCCCCCACGAGGCCGTTTTCGGCCGCCTTCTTGCGGATCTCGGGGGTGTACGTCTCGTGTTCGTCGCACTCCCGGATGTGGGGCGTGAACTCCGCCACGGCGAACTTGTAGGTCATTTCCCTCAACATCTTGAGTTCTTCGGACAGTTCAAAATTCATCTCTCTTCTCCTTTCGGGGCGGACCCGGCGGGAAGGTCTCAGGTCGGCTTCCCGCCGGTCCATCCAATGGTTTCACAGGACACGATCCGCCGCGGCTATCCGCGCTTGTTGCTGTTGCGCCAGATGCCCTGCGCCTCGGCCGCCTTGATGAGTTCCTCCCGCGTGTCGGGGTGGGCGATGTTGATGAGCCCCTCGGCCCGCTGCCAGGTGTTTTTCGCTTTCATGTTCACCTTGCCGAACTCGGTGACGACGATGTGGTTGATCGTCCTCGACACGGTGACGATCCCTCCCGGCGGCAGGTAGGGGACGATCCGCGAGCGGATTTTGCCTTCCTTGTCCTTGTAGCTCGAGGGCAGGCACACGAAGGATTTGCCGCCCTTGGACTCGTAGCCCGCAAGCACGAAGTCGAGCTGTCCCCCCGTTCCCGTGATCTGCCGGAAGCCCGAGGACTCGGAGCAGACCTGCCCGTAGAGGTCGACCTCGATGGCGTTGTTGATCGTCACGGCGTTGTCGTTGAGCGCGACGATGGAGGGCTTGTTGGTGTAGTTCACCGGGTAGGTAGCGCACCAGGGGTTGTCGTTGAGGAAATCGTAGAGGAGCTGCGTCCCCAGGGCGAAGGTGTAGACGAGCTTGCCGGGGTCGATCTGCTTCTTTACGCCCGTGAGCTTGCCCGCGTTGAACATGTGGACGTAGGCATCGACGAGCATCTCCGTGTGGCAGCCCAGGTCCTTGAGATCCGACTCGGCGATCATCATGCCCACGGCGTTGGGCATGCCGCCGATTCCCAGCTGGATGCAGCAGCCGTCCCTCATTTCCTCGACGATGTACCATGCCACCTTCTTGTCTATCTCGGAGATGGGCGGTGCCGGGATCTGGGTGAGCGGCGGGTTTTCCCCCTCGACGATGTAGTCGACCTGGCTGATGTGAATCGCTTCCTCGTATCCGCCGAGGCAGCGGGGCTGGTTCTTGTTGACCTCCACGATGACGATCTTGGCCCGGTCGCAGAGGGCCTTGGAGTGGGAGCACTGGGGCCCGAAGTTGAAGAAGCCGTTCTTGTCCATGGGGGTGACCTGGAGCATGAAGACGTCCAGATCGTCGATCTCCTCGCGGCAATACCGGGGGACCTCGCAGTATTTGACGGGGGTGTAGTAGACCGGGACGCCCTTGTCGGCAAACTTGCGGTCGGCCCCCGAGAAGTGCCAGCTGACCCAGGTGAAAACCTCGCCCTTGGGATCGGCCAGGACCACCTCCGGCGCATAGGCGGTGACGCAGCTGCGGACCTTGACGTCCTTGAGCTCGCCCTTGCGCGCTGCCAGGGCCTTGTCGCAGGCCCGGACCATGCCCAGGAAGGAGCCGTACTCCACCCAGTCGCCGGATTTTACGACACGGGCAGCCTGTTCCGCGGAAACGAGTTTCTTCTTGTACTGATCCATCAGACTCATAGATTTCCTCCCCTTTTTATGGACTGCCGCTCGGCCCGGCCTCAGGAGGCCGGGCCGAGCGGGTTCATCATTTACGTCCCGTCCGGGATTCCCGCGCGTCGGGCCGGGATGCTCTCAGATCATCTCGAGGGCCGTCGCCATGGACACGCCGCCGCCGCCGCAGAGGGTGGCGAGGCCGAATGTCTTGCCCCGCTTCTTCATCGCGTGAATCAGCGTCACCATGATCCGGCAGCCCGTCGCTCCCACCGGGTGGCCGAGGCCGCAGCCGGAGCCGTTCACGTTGGTGATCTCCCGGTTGATGCCGAGTTCCTTCTCGCAGCCGAGGTACTGGCCGGCAAAGGCCTCGTTGAGCTCGATGAGCTGGAAATCGGCAAGCTTGTAGCCCGAGCGTTTCATCAGATCGCGCACGGCGGGCGCCGGGCCCATGCCCATGACGGAGGGGTGGCAGCCGCCGTAGCCGACCGCCTTGATCTTCGCGATGGGCTTGCAGCCCAGTTCCTTGGCCTTCTCGGCCGACATGATGATCATGGCGGCCGCGCCGTCATTGATGCCCGAGGCGTTTCCGGCCGTGACCTTGCCGACCTTGGGGATAAATGCCGGGGGAAGCGCCGCGAGCTTGTCCATCGTGAGGCCGGGGATGAAGTGCTCATCCCTGTCGAAAAAGACGGGGGGCTTGCCCTTTTTCTGGGGGATCTCGATGGGGACGATCTCGTCCTTGAAGTCGCCTTCCTTCGTCGCGCGCTCGGCGTTGTTGTGGCTCCGCAGGGCCACGACGTCCATCTCCTCGCGGGAGATGTTGTACATCTGGGCGATGAGTTCCGTCGTGTGTCCCATGATGTATGGTTTTCCCCGGAACATCTCCACGATGGGGCCTTCCTTGGCGGGCCCTTTCTCGAGGCCCGGTTGCAGGCGCGAGCCGCAGTACAGGGCCTCGATCAGCATGTCGTCGAAGCTGTGGTTTTGCAGGCGGCAGCCCCAGCGGGCGGCCTGCACTGCGTAGGCCACCCCCGACATGTGCTCCATGCCGCCGCCGAGCACCACGTCGACGAGCCCCGCCTGGATCATGGCCATGCCGGAGATGACGGACTCCATGCCGGAGATGCAGACGCGGTTGATGGTGACGGCTGTCGAGGTTTCTGGGATGCCTGCGTCCATGGCCGCCACTCGGGCCACGTTGAGCGCGTTGTAGGGTTCGAGGCAGCAGCCGAAGCGCACGTCGTTGATGACTGCCGGGTCGATGCCCGCCCGCTTGATGGCCTCCTTCATCGCCGCGCTGCCGATTTTGTAGGCGTGGATGTCTTTGAGCGAGCCGCCGAAGGAGCCGATGGCCGTCCGGCAGGCCGATACGATGACAACGTCTTTCATGGTTCTCCCTCCATGGCGCGAAGCGCCAGACAAATTCAGGGTATAGGGTCTAGGGTATAGGGTCTAGGGTATAGGGTCTAGGGGCCGAAGGTACCAGGGGATTTCTATAAACAAAATCTGTTTCCTTCCCGATACCCGAGCCCCGATACCCTACTTTTTGGTGTAATCAAAC
>DIFQ01000100.1:14333-14645 GCA_002419215.1 Syntrophaceae bacterium UBA5744 | reverse complement strand
TGATGGCGGCGGCCCTGGCGAAGGGCACGACGCGCCTGGAGAATGCCGCCAAGGAGCCCGAGGTGGTCAACCTCGCCGAAACCCTCATTGCCATGGGGGCCCGGATCAAGGGCGCAGGGACCGACGTCGTCACCATCGAGGGCGTCGACAGCCTCAGGCCCTGTGAGGTCAACGTCATCCCCGACCGGATCGAGACGGGGACCTTCATGATCGCGGCGGCGATCACGGGCGGCGACATCATTCTCGAGGGCTGCGATGCGCGCCATCTCGATGCCCTCGTCATGAAACTCAAGGAGGCGGGCATCGCCATCA
>DIFQ01000100.1:0-14169 GCA_002419215.1 Syntrophaceae bacterium UBA5744 | reverse complement strand
GTGGCGGAGCTTCGGCGCCTGGGCGCCAACATCGCCGTCGAGGGCCACAACGCCGTCGTCAAGGGCGTAAAGAAACTCAGGGGTGCCCCCGTCATGGCGACGGACCTGCGAGCCTCGGCCTCGCTTGTCGTGGCCGGGCTTGTGGCGGAAGGCAGGACGACCCTCTCCCGCGTCTACCACATCGACCGGGGCTACCAGGCCATCGAGAAGAAGCTCACGGCGCTCGGGGCAAGCATCAAAAGGGTTAAATAAAGAAGTGACCGGTGACCAGTGACCGGTGACCCGCGACCCGTGAAAGAGGACAAATCCTGAGAAGGAACTTGCGATGAAGATCGTTCGGACATCGGATAAGGGTTTTGAAAAACAGTTCAAGAGGATCGTCAGCCGCGGGAAGTCCTTCGACCCGGCGTTCGAGAAGAAGGTTTCGGCCATTCTGCAGGACGTGGAGAAACGGGGCGACAAGGCCCTTTTCGGATACACGAAGCGCTTCGAGGGCGTGGCGCTCTCCGCAAAGACTGCCGAGGTCTCTCCTCTCGAGATCCGGGAGGCCCTGTGTCAGGTTTCAAAGCAGGAACTGGCTGTCCTGAAGCTTGCGGCCGGGCGCATCGAAAAATACCACACACGGCAGCGGCTCGAGACCTGGTCCTACCAGGAAAAGGGCATCGAGCTGGGCCAGAAGATCGTCCCCCTCGCCCGCGTGGGCATCTACGCCCCCGGGGGGCTTGCCGCCTATCCCTCGACGGTTCTCATGGCGGCCATCCCCGCGAGGATCGCCGGCGTGCGGGAGATTGTGATGACAAGCCCCGTCGGGAAGAGGGGCCTCAACGCCATCCTCGTTGCCGCGGCGCAGATCGCGGGTGTCGACCGGATTTTCAAGGTAGGCGGCGCCCAGGCCGTGGCGGCCATGGCCTACGGGACCGAGTCCGTCCCGGCCGTCGACAAGATCGTGGGGCCGGGAAACGCCTGGGTGGCCACGGCCAAGAAGCTCGTCTTCGGCCGCACGGGGATCGACATGATTGCCGGTCCCAGCGAGATCCTCGTGATCGCCGATGGGTCGGCCGACCCCGCCGTCGCCGCCGCCGATCTGCTCTCCCAGGCCGAGCATGACGAGCTGGCCAGCGCCGTTATGCTGACTTCCGACGAGGACCTCGCGAAACGGGTCTCGGCCGAGGTTGGCTCGCAGCTCAAAAAACTCTCCCGGGAATCGATTGCCGTGAGGGCGATCAGGGACTACGGCCTTGTCGTTGTGACGCAGGACCTGGCGGAGGCCGTCGAGGTGGCCAACCGCTTTGCCCCCGAGCACCTGGAGCTTCTCGTGAAAGACCCGAAGGCGCTGCTCCGGGGGATCCGCAACGCCGGCGCCGTCTTTCTCGGGCACTATACACCGGAGGCCCTGGGAGACTACCTGGCGGGCCCCAACCACATCCTCCCCACGGGGGGCACGGCGCGGTTTTCCTCCCCGCTCGGGGTCTACGATTTCGTGAAGCGAATCAGCGTGCTTTCCTTCGACGCAAAGGCGCTTGCGAAATACGGCAAGCCGGCGGCCGAATTTGCCGCCATGGAAGGGCTCGACGCCCACGGCAAGTCCATCCTGACAAGGCTAAAGACAAAAAAATCTTGACAAATTTTGGTCGGGGTTATTAAACTCTCCTTCCTTGAAGTTCTTTGAAGTCGTCTACCCTGTCCCGGCGACAGCCGGGAGGACGAAACGGACGAGACGACAAAACAGACCAGATAGACCAAACGAGCGGGCGTAATTCAGAGGCAGAATGTCAGCTTCCCAAGCTGAACGTCGTGGGTTCGATTCCCATCGCCCGCTCCATTTATTTTCCAAGATATCTCGTACTTCAATAAGTTATGCCGGTCAGATACTGCCCATTCACAAGGAAACCCGCATTATTCACGGTCAAGTAATATCGACTGCCCCGAAAGGTCCCGACCCCAGGTGCGCAGCTACGAAAAAAACATCCAACTGTTTTCCCACCCTCGTATGAATAGACCGGCATCCTGTTGAAAACGATGGCACGCGCATTGAAGCCTTATGCCGCTTCGCGGGGCTTCCCGGTAAGGAAAGATCCGGACATGATTGTGCACCCTGGCGGGACGCGCCCCCGGTCCCCGCTGCGCCTGACGTGAGCCGGTCGAACGTTGTTGCGGGGTAAGCCCTTCGGCAAGCTCAAGGCCGTGAGTCGATGCGACAAGCTCACGACCCTGAGCGAGCCGAAGGGCCTGTCAAACGGCGAGCATAATAACAGATCATCCACTTCCTTACGTTTCTAAATTCCCGGCACCTTGGTGCGAGGAATTGTAATTTTTTGTCCCATCCCGTTCATTCATCATTCCATTCTGATGCTTCTTTTCTGCCAGTGCTCCTGTTGGGCTGATCGTAATGATCTCGCATAGAAATATGGGCGAACTTCCGGGAAGGAATTTGTTGACAAACGGAATGTAACCTGTTATATGGTTACATCATGGTGCCCGTATGACGCTCAAAAAAACAGATCAAAGGTACAGTCGGTTCAGGTTTGACGCCGGCAGTCTTTCTCTCAACTTTGTGGGTACTGTCCGGCATCGCGGTTCCCGGCCGCGGGACCTCCTGGCGGCTCCCGAAGCGTTGCCAAGATGGCTGCAACTTGCCGGTCTCGTGACGTCGGCCGTTCCTCTTTCTTCAGAAGACCACGAAGAGGCGCTTCTTCTGCGGGAAGCCGTACACGATACGGTGCGCTCCGTCATTTTGGATCAGGAACCGAGGCATGACGACATAGATCGTATTAACAGGGCTGCGAAATTCCCAATTGCTGTCCCCCAGTTGAATAGGGGCGCAAATCTTATCCTGTGGGAGACGCCCGATCCTCTGAAAGCATGCCTGGCTGTCATCGCTCGGGATGCAATCGCTCTTATGGGCGATTCGACAAGGAACTGCCTGAAGATGTGCGCCCGTGATAGTTGCCGGATGCTTTTCGTGGATGCCTCTCCGGCGCATCGCCGGAGGTGGTGTGCGATGTCGCTCTGCGGCAATCGAAGCAAGGTTGCATTGCATCGTCAGCGGAAGAAATCGTTAGACATTGGCTGAATGAGTTGCCGGGGCCTTGAGCATCGCGCCATGAATGAGATGGGGTGAAACCGTTCTGTATCGTGAGCCTGGTGGCTGCCGTGTGTCGAGCACTGAAGTCCACAGGCGCCCGCTTCGAACATTTCTCAACGATCATCTGAAAAGGAGGGCCTTCAAATGTCCGATAAACCGTTGTTCCGGGGCATAAAAGCCTGCGTGTTCGATGCCTATGGGACCTTGTTCGATTTCAACTCCGCCGTCGGCCGGCATCGCGAGCGCCTCGGCAACGTTGCCGATCAGGTCTCCGCCCTCTGGAGGACCAAACAACTGGAATACACATGGCTCCGGAGCCTGATGGGAAGGCACGCGGAATTCTGGCAGGTCACACAGGACGCGCTGGATTACGCACTCGATGCGTTTGCCGTCTCGGACCGGAACCTGCGCAATGACATCATCAACACATACCTTTCACTGGATTGCTATCCCGACGTCAAGGGGGCCCTGAAAACGCTGAAGGCCGGCGGCCAACAACTCGTCATCCTCTCCAACGGAACACCGGCCATGCTGGAAGCGGCGGTGAAGAGCAGCGGTCTCGAGGATCTGATCGACAGGATCCTCTCGGTCGAAGAGGTCGGCATTTACAAACCGGACCCGCGCGTCTACCGGCTGGCCACCGATCGCTTGAGTCTTCAGGCCGGGCAGATCGTTTTCCTCTCTGCAAACGCCTGGGATGCCGTGGGCGCAGCAAATGTCGGCCTGCGCGTGGCCTGGATCAACCGCTTCGGCCAACGCAGGGAGCGCCTGCCGTCACAGCCGGACGCGGAGATCAAAACCCTGTCCGATCTTCCGGCCCTGCTGGAGATCTGAAAGACCGGGGTCCGTTTTGACAGCGGCGACCTTTTCCCCGGAATAGAACTCCATCTGACGGACGGCAACACCCTTGTATTGCCGGATGCGGCCCAAGGTCAATGGACCGTTGTGCTCGTGTACCGCGGCAGATGGTGACCCTTCTGCCATCAGCCGTTTGCTGATTTCCAGGCGAAAATTGCCGAGTTCGAAGCAAGAAATATCCGCGTCATCGCAGCCTCTGTCGACAGCCTGGAAGATGCCCGGAAATTTGTAGAACGGCGAAAGCTTACTTTTCCCGTTGCTTACGGGCTGAATGCTCGAGGCTTCGCTGCCCGAATCATCAAGGCTGCTTCATGGTCTATTCCTGGAAGGTGCAGAGACGGACGATGCATTGGACAAGAAGTCTTGATTCATATCCTTTCGACTGTATAATGGAATGATGCTTCTTGGTGCTGTTCCCTCACCCCGTTTCCTCCCCCCCTGCTGCCTCCCGGAGACCGGGAATTCCTGAAGCGAGAGAAAGTCTCCATAGGGTACCTTGAGTATAATTGGAAAGCCAATGACACCAGGAACGCAAAGTGAATTTGCGCAGGAGCAATGCGAAATGAACGATTTCGAGAAAAAGATTGCCCCGCACGACCCCGAGGGATTGCGAAGCCGGACGATCGAAATCATGCAGGTCAACCTGGGGCTCAGGTGCAACCAGCAATGCCGCCACTGCCATCTGGAAGCCTCGCCTAAACGATCGGAGAGGATGGAATGGTCCGTGATGGAGTGGATATTGCGCGCGGTGGATCGCCTGGGCCGCCCCCAGGTCGATCTCACTGGAGGCGCCCCGGAGTTGAATCCCGACTTCCGCCGCTTCGTGACGGCTCTCCGGGAAAGGGGATGCCGCGTCCAGGTCCGGACGAACCTGACCGTTCTTCTCGATCCCGGGATGGAAGATCTGCCCGGGTTTTTCCGGGACAGCGGGGTTCATCTCGTTGCCTCCATGCCCTGTTACCTCGAAGAGAATGTGTCTTTCCAGCGGGGCATAGGGGTCCACAAAAAAAGCATCGCGGCAATCAGGCGATTGAATGCCCGGGGTTACGGTCGCGAACCCTCCCTGCCCCTGAATCTGGTCTACAATCCCGGCGGGCCGTTCCTGCCGCCTCCGCAGAATATCCTCGAGGAAGACTATCGGCGGGAATTGGGCAGCCGATTCGGAATTGCATTCACCCGTCTGCTGACCATCACGAACATGCCCCTGGGGCGTTTCCGGAAGGAACTTCACCGGCAGAACCGGGAGGAAGCCTATATGCGCCTGCTGCGGGAATCCTTCAACCCGGAGACGGTGCCGGGGCTGATGTGCAGGCACCAGATTGAAGTCCGCTGGGACGGCATCCTCTACGACTGCGATTTCAACCTGGCGCTTGGCCTTCCCGTGAATCACGGCGCTCCGGACCACATCCGCTTCTTCGAGCCCGACGAACTCGGCAAGCGAAGGATCGTGACCGGCGAGCACTGCTTCGGCTGCACGGCGGGCGCCGGTTCGTCCTGCGGGGGATCCATCCTTTGAAAGAAAGACCCTTCAAAGATCGCACGGGCAGGGGTCAGCGCATGAGCGACGGGACTGTAGAGCCGACAGAGAACAGGACAAGGGGAGCCTTGAAGGCCATCGTACTGGTCGCCTTCATCCTGGCGGCTATCTATGTCATCCGCTTCACCCCCGCAAGGGAGCTGCTCACGCCGGAGGTCCTTGGCCATTATGTGGAGGCCGCGGGTTTCTGGGCGCCGTTGATCTTCATGCTCTTCTACACGGCGGGCATCTGCCTGTTCGTGCCCGGGACACTGCTGACCGCCTTGGGGGCGGCCATCTTCGGTCCATACTGGGGATTCGTTTACGTCTGGATCGGCGCCATGGCCGGCTCGAGCGCCGCCTTCTGGATCGGGCGGACCCTGGGGCGCGACTTTGCCGCCTCCCTGATCGGCGATCGACTCAGAAAATACGATGACGCCATCGAGCGCAACGGTTTTGCCACGGTCCTCTACCTGCGGCTCGTTTACTTCCCCTTCACGCCGATGAATTTCGGCATGGGGCTGACGAAGGTGCGCTTCCGGGATTACGTGGCCGGGACCGGCCTCGGCATTCTCGTCGGGACGTTCATTTTTACCTTTTTCATCGGGACGCTCAAGGAAGTCTGGGCCGGCGGCGACTGGAGCCGGCTATTTTCCTTCAAGGTCTTTTTCTCCATCGGACTCTTCGTCTTTTCCTTCTTCATCCCGAAGATCGTGAAAAAGATCAGGAAGGAAGAGTAACGGAACACCACGGCCTTCTTGAAGGCACGGCAGGAAGTCCCCGGTTTTACAGGGCCGGGTAAGGAATACGGAAATGCAGAATGATGAGGGAATTTCATGACAGACGGGACAAGAGACATGTCGGCTGAAGATCGGGACCGGGTCGTTGTGAAATGCTCCGTCCCCGATGCGGGCACTACCCGTTTCGAGGCAAAACGGCAGGAACCCGTCACGATGGTCATTTTCGGCGCCTCGGGCGACCTGACCGAGCGCAAGCTCGTTCCCGCCCTGTACAAGCTTTTCGTCGAGGGCGGCCTGCCCGACCCTTTTGTCATCTTCGGAAGCAGCCTTTTGGACATGACGAATGAGAGTTTCCGGGACAAGATGGAAAAAGCGGTGCCTCGTTACTGCGAGCTGGACAGGGACAAATGGCGCGTTTTTGCCTCCCGCATGTTCTACCAAAAAATCGACTACAGGGATCCGTCAACGTATGCGAACCTCGGTGACGTCCTGGGCGGGCACATCAGCTGCAACCGGCTGGTCATGGGCATACAGCCCGAGGAGAAGATCACCCTGACATTCCAGACGAAGACTCCGGGGCCGGGGATCGGCCTGAGATCGGTGACCATGGATTTCGATTACCTGCAGGGCTACAGCGGCCCCGCGCTTGAAGCGTACGAAAAAGTGCTGCTGGACGTTATAGACGGCGAGCAGATGCTTTTCTGGCGTCAGGACGGGCTCGAGCTGACCTGGGCTTTTCTGACCCCTGTCCTGAGCCATTGCGAAAGCTGTGAGGACAGGGCCAGCCGGTTGCTGACCTATCCGAGCGGCAGCCGGGGGCCCGAGGCCGTTTCGGATGTCCTGAAACGTCACGGGAAAGAATGGAGCGACGAATGAAAAGACCCGTCGTCTGCATCGATCGCGACGGCACGCTGACCCACGACGAGAGCGATCATCTTTTTCTGGGGTAGGACGGCGACTGGAAGCCGAAAGTCAGGATCCTGCCCGATGTCATCGAGCGGCTCCGGTTGCCGAAGACCGTTCACGGCCTCGCAACCTGCATGATTACGAAGCTGGAGTTGTTCTATGCCTGGCAACGGATGCAGGTGAAGCAGATCTGCAACATGTCAATCATTGTTCGATGAAGAGGGATGCCACGTCCTGCGAAGGAAGAACGCAGAAACCATGATGCCGGAAAGCAACGGAAAACCCTGGGGAAGGCCCGCACTCCTCATGGCGGTCGTCGTCTGCCTGTTCGTGCTGGCGCGGGCGTTCCCTCTCGGCGATCGGTTCCTGGAGTTCCTTTACTGGATCCGAACGACGGGATACCCGGGAATGGCGGCCTTCGTGCTGATCTATGCGGCGGGCACCGTGGCTGTGGTTCCGGGGACGCCCCTCACCATCTCCGGCGGAGTTCTCTTCGGCTCGGTCAAAGGTGTAGCAATCGTCAGCATGGGCTCCACGCTCGGGGCGGCGCTCGCATTCCTGATTTCCCGGTATTTCGCCCGGGAATCGATGGAGCGCTGTCTTGTCGGCAACGATCACATGCAGCGCCTCAATCGGCTGATGGAACGCCATGGGGCGATCGTTGTCGCCATCACGAGGCTTGTCCCCCTTTTCCCGTTCAACCTGCTCAACTACGGGTTCGGCCTCACGCGGGTGCCCTTCCGGACGTATCTCTTCTGGACCTGGCTCTGCATGCTTCCCAAGACGACGCTGCTGGTCGTCGGGGCCGATGCCTTCACCATCGGCATCGCAGAGGGTGAAATCCCGTGGCGCCTGGTCGGCATCCTGGCCATCATCCTGATCGTCCTTGTCTTCCTCGTTCGCCAAGCCCGGAAGACGCTCGACGAAAAGGAACAGCGACCTTGAACGGGCTAAATGCGAATAGGACCCCCTCTTCGGGGCGCCGGACAACATGGCATAGAAACGGCCGGGGCATCCCGTCCTATGAGGAATGGTCGCAGTTCTGAACCGGCGGGTATCCAGTCAATCCTGGAACCGTACCTGTAAATCCATAGAGGGGGTGCATTGTGATGTCTCGACGAATCACCGTCAGGCTTTTCCTGATGACGCACAGACCCTCCAGTACTGGTTAACAGCGGGTTCGAGACCCGTCGCCCGCTCCAGAAAACACAATGGGTTAATGCTGCAAGGCTTACCCCATTTTTTTCGCGAAGCGACATACGGTTGACTCTCCCGCCTTGTTTTTTCCGCAAGCGTCCATAACAATGCGACAGAAAAGGCTCTATAACCGCGGAATTCCCGTGCGCCGCTGGGAAATGCGCTTTCTTTCGATGCGATTCGCGGTAATTCCTTGTTATGCAACGCTTTTCCCTTGCCAGGATACCCGCATTTTACTATAACAATGTCGCTGGCGCGCCGGAGAACGTCGTGCGGACGGTTACGGAAAACAGCCGGACGCTCAAGTTCACGAGCCAGGGATTCGAGGAGGACTGATCGGCTTCACCAGGAGAGCCGACGGAATCCGTAAGGCGGCCTCCTCCCGTGGATAAAAGAAGGCATCCTTTCGAACTGAATGACGTTCGAACGACTTGAGGCATTTTCATGGAGGAGCCTTCGGCAGTCGACAGGAAGTTTATATATGTTGTGTTTCGGGCAGTTATCCTTCATGAACGACCACTTTATTCAAACTATCTTCCTGCTGTCTGGAATGACATGGATGTCCACGGGCGCTTCCCCCATAACTGCCTGTCCGGTGATGCGGCTTGGCCCTTTTTCTTTGTTGAGCGACATGTAAGCGACTTCATGTGGCAACCTTTCCTGTAGGAATATCATTATGCTGAATTTTCTGCCGGCCTATCTAGTTGGAGTAATCGCGGGATTGCTTTTGACCGTCAATGTGCTGGTATGGGTGCCTATTTTACTGGTGTTCGCCCTTCCGAAATTTCTTCTGCCCATCCCGTCGTTGCGCCGGGCGCTAAACAGGATTCTTCACTGGATTGGGGAAATCTGGATTGCCTGCAACAGCGGATGGATGCGCCTGACGCAAAAAACGCAGTGGGACGTGCAGGGATTGGAGGGTTTGAATTATCACGGGTGGTATCTGGTTGTCAGCAATCATCAGACCTGGGTGGATATCCTTGTGATGCAGCACCTGTTGAATCGCCGCATCCCCCTGCTGAAATTCTTTATCAAGCGGGAACTGATCAAGGTGCCGTTAATGGGGTTTGCCTGGTGGGCGCTGGATTATCCCTTCCTGTATCGCCACAGCGCCGAATACCTGGAAAAGCATCCTGAACAGAGAGGCAAGGATTACGAAGCAACGCGCCTCGCCTGCGAGAAATTTGCGACGATTTCCACCAGCGTGATGAATTTTCTCGAAGGTACGCGCTTTACCCGGGAAAAGCACGCCCGGCAGAAGAGCGAGTACCAATACCTCCTGCGCCCCAAGGCCGGAGGCCTTGCGCTGGCGTTAAACGCGCTGGGCGATAAATTCCATTCGTTGCTGGATCTCACCATTGTGTATCCCGATGGGATTCCGACCTTCTGGGAATTTCTCTGCGGCAAGGTCAAACGGATCACTGTGCGCATGAGGACCATCGAAGTTCCGCAGGAATTGATGCAGGGCGATTACGAAGGCGACCCGGTATTTCGCGATGCCATGCACAAATGGGTGCAGCAGCTGTGGCTGGAAAAGGACGCTCAGATACAAGCGCTTCTCACAGAGGCCGGATCAAAATAACAGCAGGGTCTTTGCCGGATGAAAAGCTGTAATGTATTCCCATTGCCCCCTGACCGCCTGCGGCGGTAATCATGCCGGGTTCGCTTCCTCATGCCCGCTCGATTGCTTGACTTTATAACTCATAACCCATCTATGCTTATGAATTTCGCGCGTGTGCGTCAAGCGCCGGACAACCCGCCCCCAAGGCGGAACCCCGGATCTGCGATACATGCTCAAATGCCATGGCGTACTAAATTCAGTCCTCGCGTGAACAGGCAAGAGGCCCGACCCCTGGTCGGGCCTCTTGCCTGTCGGAGTCTTTATTCCCGCCCGGTTTTTGCCGCGCAGACCGGCCGAGGAAATCCGGACGAGGTTCAACGGCAGGTTGCCATTTTTCCCCGGCTGCTGTAATCTGGCCCAAAAAAACGCGCCTTGTCCGCGCACCCCCGGTCCGCCCGCCCCTGCGTCCTGCTGGAAAGACGCGGGCAGGCCGGTCGACAGGAGGAATCCCATGGGAACCTATAAAATTGCAGTAATCCCCGGCGACGGGATCGGGAAGGAAGTGATGCCGGAAGGCATCCGGGTGCTGGAGGCGGCGGGCTCCAGATTCGGCATCCGGTTCCAGTGGGACCCCTATCCCTGGAGCTGCGAGTACTACGCGAAAACCGGGCGGATGATGCCCGAAGACGGCCTGGAGCAGATCCGCAACCACGACGCCGTCTACCTGGGCGCCGTGGGTTTTCCCGGAGTGCCGGACCACATCTCCGTCTGGGGGCTGCTGCTGCCGATCCGCCGCGGTTTTCAGCAGTACGCCAACGTCCGTCCCGTGCGGCTGATGCCCGGTATCCAGTCGCCGCTGCGCGGGCGCGAGCCGGGAGACATCGACTTCATCGTCGTGAGGGAAAACACCGAAGGGGAGTATTCCGCCATCGGCGGGCGGAGCTTCGAAGGCACCGATCGAGAGGTGGTGGTGCAGGAGAGCCTCTTTACCCGCCGCGGGGTGGACCGCATCCTGCGATACGCCTTTGAAATGGCCCGCAGCAGGCCGAAGAAGCACCTGACCTGGGCGACCAAATCCAACGGGATCTACGTTTCGATGCCCTACTGGGACGAGCGGGCCCGCGCCATGGCCGCGCAGTACCCGGACGTCAAGGCGGATTACTACCACATCGACATCCTCACGGCCCGGTTCGTCCAGAACCCGGACTGGTTCGACGTGGTGGTGGGCTCGAACCTCTTCGGCGACATCCTCTCCGATCTCGGGCCGGCCTGCACCGGCACGATCGCCATTGCGCCCTCGGCAAACCTCAACCCGGAGCGGGAGTTCCCGTCCCTCTTCGAACCCGTGCACGGCTCGGCGCCCGACATCTACGGCCGCAACATCGCCAACCCCATCGGCCAGGTGTGGTCCGGCGCATTGATGCTGGAGCACCTGGGGCACAAGGATGCGGCCGATGCGATCGTTCGCGCCATCGAGACCGTGCTCAAGGAGGGACCGCGCACCCGCGACATCGGCGGCACCGCAAGCACGCAGGAGCTCGGGAAGGCCATTGCCGAGGCCCTGTGACCGGGATCCGGGCGCGTTTTTTTTGCTTGCAAGGGTTCTGAATCTGTGCTAGAAAAGCACCTGAAATTCGAATGGTTTCTATTCGAGTGGGCCTTTTTGCCCACTTTTTTATTTTATGGACAGGCAAAAGATCTAGGGCTCGAGCCGCAGGGCCTCATGGAAACAACGGTCCCGGAATCTCTCTTCCCCGAGACCCTAGACCCGATACCCTATGCCCGAAACGACGACATACCGGGAGAGAATCATCGCGCTGATCGAGCCGGTGATCGAGTCCGAAGGCCTTGAGCTCGTCGAACTCGAGTGCCTGAGGATGAAAACCCGGTGGCTCGTGCGGATTTACATCGACCGCGAGGGCGGTGCGACCCTCGAGGACTGCACGGCCATCAGCCACCAGGCGGGCGATCTGCTCAACGTGCACGATCTGCCGCCGGGGCCCTACACCCTCGAAGTGTCGACGCCGGGGCTCGACCGGCCCCTCACCCGGGACAAGGATTTCGAGAAGTACCGCGGCGCGAGGGTCCGGATCCGGACCCGGGAGCCGATCGACGGGTCGAGGAATTTCCTGGGCGCCCTCGTCGACTATGCGATGGAGGAGGGCCGCAGGATCGTCACCGTCGACGTGGACGGCAGGACCGTCCGCATCGACCGGGACAATATCCAGAAGGCGAATCTTGAGTATGAACTGTCCGGCAAAGGGCAAAAGGCAAAGGGCAAGAGGTGACAGGGGAAGAACGTTCCATGCCATTTGCCTTTAGCCCTTTGCCCCGTGCCGTTTTGAAATCAGGAGGTCAAGCATGTTTCCGGAGCTGAAACGTCTCATCGAGCAGATGGGCAAAGACAAGGGGATCGAGAAGGAAGTCATCATCGAAGCCCTTGAGTCGGCCATCCTCACCGCGGCCAGGAAAAAACTGGGGGCGAAGGTGGAGCTCGAGTCCCGGTACAACGAAGAGGCGGGCGAGCTGGAAGTCTTCCAGTTCAAGACAGTCGTCGAAAAAGTGGTCGACTCCGAGACACAGATCTCCCTGGAGCAAGCCAAGGGCGAACTCGATGAGGAAGCCGAGCCGGGCGACAGCCTGGGCATGAAGATCGACGCGGCGAGCTTCGGCCGGATCGCCGTTCAGACGGCAAAGCAGATCATCATCCAGAAGGTCAAGGACGCCGAGCGCGACAAGATCTACGACGAGTACAAGGACAAGAAAAGCCAGGTTGCAAGCGGCTTCGTCCAGCGCTTCGAGGGCGGCAGCATCATCGTGAACCTGGGACGCGCCGAGGCCGTCATCCCCCCCTCCGAGCAGATCCATCGCGAGACCTACAAGCGGGGAGACCGGATCCGGGCTTACATCGTCGACGTGAAGAAGATCTCCAAAGGACCCCAGATCGTATTGTCCCGCACGCACCCGGGTTTTTTGCGGGCCCTCTTCGAGATCGAAGTGCCGGAGATCTCCGAGGGGTTCATCGAGATCGTCAACGTGGCCCGCGAGCCGGGCAACCGCTCCAAGATCTCCGTGAGGACCCTCGACAAGGACATCGACCCCGTCGGGGCCTGCGTCGGGATGCGGGGCTCGCGCGTGCAGAGCGTCGTCCAGGAATTGAAGGGCGAGAAGATCGACATCGTCCCGTTCTCCGAGGACTCCGTGAAATACATCTGTTCGGCCCTGTCGCCGGCCAAGGTGAGCAAGGTCTTCATGTACGAGGACGAGAGGTCCATGGAGGTCATCGTGCCCGATGATCAGCTCTCCCTGGCCATCGGCAAGAGCGGCCAGAACGTGCGGCTCGCCGTGAGGCTCACGGGCTGGAAGATCGACGTGAAAAACGAGTCCATGCTCCAGAAGCAGGCCGAGGAGGGCCCCAAGGCCCTCATGAAGATTCCCGACCTGGACGAGGCCTCGGCGGAGCTTCTCTTCAAGGAAGGCTACAAGAGCGTTTCCGCCCTGTCGTCGGCCGACCCCGAGGCCCTGAAGGCCATCCCGGGGATGGACGCCGAGAAGGTGCAGGGGATCATCGAGAGGGCCGCGCAGGTCATGGAGATGGATAAGGAAGCGGGCGATACCGCCTGAGCCTCGAGGAAAGGCGCAGGCTCTGGTTGAACCAAACATTTCGGGGGTTTCAAGAATGTCCAAGACGAGAGTATACGAACTGGCCAAGGAGTTCGGGATCGAAAACAAGGAGTTCATCGCGAAGTTGAAGACCCTTGGCATTGCCGTCAAATCCCACTCCAGCACTCTTGAGGACAGCGAGGTCGAGCGGGTCCGCCGCGAATTTGCCGCCAAGGGCGAAAAGGAGGTCGTCGAGAAGCGCGTCAAATCGACGGTCATTCGCAGAAGGGCCGTCCGCTTGCCCGAAGAGGCCGAGGCCGAGGAAGCCGCCGCTCCCTCCGAGGCCGCCCCCGAAGCCCCCGGCGAAAAGGTCGAAAAAGTCGAGAAGGAAGAAACGGTCGCAAAGCCGGAAAAGGAAGAGAAAGTCGAACGGGTCGAGAAACCGGAAAAGCCGCTCGAGACGAAGGCGGAAGAAACGCCGGCTGCTGCAGCGCCTCCCGCTGCCGAGAAGGCGCCCGTGAAGGCAGAACCGGCGCCGGCACCCAAGAAAGAGCCCGATCTGTCCCGGCAGGCCCAGATCATTCGAAGGCCCGAGCCCTCCGAGAGGAAGGAAGCGCCAAGACCCCCGGCTGCGACCATCCCGCAGACGCAGATCCGGAAACCGGCCGCGGGGCAACCCGCACAGCCTCGCGCCCACGCAGCC
>DIFQ01000097.1 GCA_002419215.1 Syntrophaceae bacterium UBA5744 | reverse complement strand
AGGCCGTCTCGGCCTTGGGCGCCGCAGCGGGTGCGGCCGTCACCTCGACGGCGCTCTCGCCGGGCTTGAGCAGGTACGCGACCACCGCTCCCACGGGAACCGTCTCCTGCTCCTTCACAAGGATCTTGCCGAGGGCGCCGTCCTCGGGCGCTTCCACCTCGAAGGTCACTTTCTCCGTTTCGAGGACGAAGAGGATGTCCCCCTTCTTGACAGGGTCCCCCTCCTTTTTCCTCCACTCCACAATCAACCCCTCGGTCATGGTCAGGCCGAGTTTGGGCATCACGATCTCGACAGGCATGTCTTGCCTCCCTGTTTGTTTGGCGGATTACTTTCCTTTGAAATGGGCCTTTCGCTTCTCGATGAAGGCCGTCGTGCCTTCCTTCATGTCTTCCGTGCCGAAGCAGGCGATGCAGTTCTTCTGGGAATACTGGACGGCCTGCTCCAGGGGGCACTCCATGCCGATCTCGACGGCGTCCTTGCACATCTCCACGGCGAAGGGTCCGTTGACGATGATCCGGCGGGCCAACTCCTCGGCGGCCTTCAGGGCCTCGCCCCTGGGGACGACCTTGTTCACGAGGCCGATCCGGTAGGCTTCGGCGGCGTCGATGGGGTCGCCCGTGAGCAGGATCTCATAGGCGCGGCCCTTCCCGACGATGCGGGGGAGCCGCTGGGTGCCGCCCGTGCCGGGGATGATGCCCAGCTTCACCTCGGGCAGTCCCAGTTTGGCGCCTTCCACGGCGATCCGGATCGAACAGGCGAGCGCCAGCTCGAGGCCGCCGCCCAGCGCCAGGCCGTTGATGGCGGCGATGACAGGCTGCCGCAGCTTTTCCACGTTGGCGTTGACCCGCAGGAAGCCCTCGTTCCAGCGCAGGATCTCGACGATTCCCATCCGGTTGAGCTCCCGGATGTCGGCGCCGGCCTGGAAGCCCTTGCCGGCGCCCGTGATGATGAGGACCTTGATGTCCGCATCGGCGTTGACGACGCGCAGGGCGTCGAGCACCTCGGCGGTCAGCTCTTCGCTGATGGCGTTGAAGACCTCGGGGCGGTTCAGCGTCAGGGTGCCGATGCCCTCTTCGTTCTTTTCCAGGATGATGGTCTTGTAATCCTTGATTTTCATGGCGACTCCTTTTTTTCCTACCAGCTTGTCTGCCCGCCGTCGATGACCAGCGTCGCACCCGTCATGAAGTTCGATGCCGGCGAGGCGAGGTAAACGGCGAGGCCCTTCATGTCGTCCATCTGGCCGAGCCGGTTCTGCGGGATGTTGCGCTTGATGATCTCCTTGCCCACGTCGGTCGCGAAGAAATGCGTGTTCATGGGCGTCTCGAAATAGCCGGGCAGGATGGCGTTGCACTGGATGTTGTATCGGATCCACTCCAGGGCCATGACCCTCGTGAGCTGCACGACGGCGGCCTTGCTGGAGCAGTAGGCCGCCATGTTCGCCATCCCGATCAGCGCCGTGATGGAGGACACGTTGATGACCTTGCCGCCCTCGCCCTTCTCGATCATCTTCTTTGCGACGGCCTGGGTGAGGACGAAAATCCCGCGCAGGTCCGTGGCGACCGTGGCGTCCCAGTCGGCCTCGGTCATTTCTTTCTCGGGCTTCTTCATGTTGATGATCGGCTTCTCGCTCCCGCCGACGCCGGCATTGTTGACGAGGATGTCGATCCGGCCGAATTCCTTCACCACGCTTTCCGTGACGGCCTTGATCTGGTCGGTCTTGGTGATGTCGAGAGGGGCCGCCAGGGTCTTCACGCCCGTACGGTCCCTGATTTCCTTGCAGGCCTGCTCGATGACTTCCTTGCGCCTGGCGCACAGAACGATCGTCGCACCGGCATCGGCCAGGCCTTCGGCAATGCCCCTGCCGATGCCCGTGGCGCCGCCGGTGATGATGGCCACTTTACCTGTCAGATCGAAATAGGGAAGGTTCATGTTCTCTCCTCCTTCAGATTACTTGGGGTATACGAGGATTTTCACATAATCGCTGCCGTGCTCGATGAGCTCCTTGATCCCCTTGTCGACGAGATCATCCACCTTGATGCGGGCCGTGATGAGCGGCTCCACGTTGACGCGGCCGTCGGCGAGATACTGGATCGCCGCCGGGAACTCGTCCTCGTAGCCGCTCGAGAAGACGATCTCCTTCTCGTGGCCCCACAGACGGATGAAGGGGACCTCGATGGGCTTCAGGGCGAGGCCGACGATGCAGAGGACCGCCCTGCGGCCGGTAACCTTCACGGCCGTGTCGAAGGAGGCCTGGTTGCCCACGCAGTCGAAGGCCCAGTCGGCCCGGAGGTTGTCCGTCAGTTCCCCGATCGCCTTTCCGGCATCGGTCTGGGTGGGGTCGAAAACGGCCGTGGCCCCCGTCTTTGCGGCCAGCTCGCGCCGTCCCTTGAGGGGCTCGACAACGAAGATCTTGCCTGCGCCTGCCGCGCGGCAGGCCTGCATGACGAGAAGCCCGATGGGCCCTGCGCCGATGACGGCCACCGAGGCGCCGATCTTGAGTCGGGCCCGCTTCACGGCGTGGACGGCCACGGCCAGGGGTTCCACAAAGGCGCCTGCGTCGTCGCTGACCGTGTCGGGAAGCTTCAGAATGGTGTACTCGGGAAAGACGCCCAGTTCGGCAAAGGCCCCGTCCCAGGCAAAGCCGGCCGTGCCCAGCTTTGTGCACATGACGAACTGCCCGAGACGGCAGTAGTGGCACTTGCCGCAATAGATGAGGGGATTGACGGTCACGCGGTCCCCGGGCTTTACGCTCTTGACGCCTTCGCCCACCTCGACCACCTCGGCGGAGAACTCATGGCCGAGGATGATGGGGCCGTTGGACCGCCCGGTGAGGGGATGGGGCTTGGCGGGGATAATGAAGGGCCCGCTCCTGAACTCGTGCAGGTCGGAGCCGCAGATCCCGCAGGTCTTGATCCTGACTTTCACCTGTCCCGGGCCCGTCTTCGGGTCGGGGACGTTCTCGATCCGGATGTCTTCTTTCTTGTGCCAGACGGCTGCTTTCATGGCAATTCCTCCTTCCTATGCGCGCTGCAGGGTGGCGCGGACGGCCTTTTTCACATCCTCGACACCGGGCACGTAGACTTTTTCCAGGCTGTAGTGAATGGGGACGAAGGGGGCGCCGACCCGCATGACGGGGGCGTCGAGCTCGTCCAGGATCTCCTCGGCGACGCTGGCTGCCACCTCGGCCCCGATGCCGAATTGTTTCGTTGCCTCGTGGGCGATCACGAGCCGGTGGGTCTTGCCGACGGAGTTGAACACCGCTTCCTTGTCCCAGGGCTGGACCGTCATCAGGTCGACGACCTCCACGCTGACGCCTTCCTTCTCGAGGTCGGCCGCCGCGCGAAGCGCCTCGTTGACCAGCCGCGAAACGGCGACCACGGTCACGTCGGAGCCCTGCCGCTTCACATCGGCCTTGCCCAGGGGAATCAGGTGATCCGCACCCTCGGGGACCTGGCCCTTCATGGCGTGCAGCGTCTTGTTCTCGATGAAGACGACGGGGTTGTCGTCGCGGATGGCCGATTTGAGAAGACCCTTCACGTCGTAGGGGTTGGCGGCCATGACGACCTTGAGTCCCGGCACGTGGGCAAACCAGGCCTCGAGGCACTGGGAGTGCTGGGGGCCGGCGTTGAGCCCGGCGCCCTCGGGCATCCTCACGACGATGGGCATGCTGAACTGGTTGCCGAACATGTAGCGCATCTTGGCGATCTGGTTCACGATGCTGTCCATGGCGCAGGTCACGAAATCCATGAACATGATCTCCACGACGGGCCGAAGGCCGCAGGAGGCGGCACCCGCGGCCATGGAGGTGAGGCTTGCCTCGCTGATGGGGGTGTCGACGACGCGCCGGGGGCCGAATTTCTTGAAGAGGTCACGGCTGGCGCCGAAGGACCCGCCGGCCAGGCCCACGTCCTCGCCGAGGAGAAAGACGCTCTCGTCCCTCTCCATTTCCTCCTCCAGGGCTTCCTTGATGGCGAAGATATATCGAACGTCTTTCATATCGAACTCCTTTGCGATGATTGAGTGAGCGAACACTCACATCTCCGGGGAAAATTTTTTACACGTAAAGCCCTGCCGCCATCTCCTCCGGCCCGGGGTAGGGGCACTGGCGCGCGAAGTTCACGGCCTCCTCGAGCTCGGAGCGGATGTCGGTCTCGATTTTCTCGATGTCGGCCGGCCTGAGGATCTTTTCCTTCAGGAGGCGGGCTTCGAACTCCTTGATGCAGTCCTTGGCCATGGCCTCGTCGACCTTCTCCTTGCCCCGGTATTTTTGCGCGTCGCCCACGTAGTGGCCGTACCAGCGGTCGCACTTGACCTCGACAAGCGTGGGGCCTGCGCCCTTGCGGGCCCTTTCAACGGCCTCGCCGCAGGCCTCGTAGATGTCGATGACGTCGTTTTTCACGATCACGCCCGGCATGCCGTAGGAGGCCGCGCGGTCGGCGAGATTTTCGATCTTCGCGTGGACCGGCCTGGGGGAGAATTCGGCCCAGCCGTTGTTTTCGCACAGGAAGATGACGGGGAGGTTCATGACCGAGGCGAGGTTGAGGGTCTCGTGGAAGGTGCCCTGGTTGGTGGCGCCGTCGCCGAAGGTGGCCACGGCCACCTGGTCCGTCCCCTTGTACTTGGCGGCAAAGCCGGCCCCGGCCACGATGGGGATGCCCCCTCCGACGATGCCGTTGGCGCCCATGATCCCCTTGGAGAGGTCGGCCAGGTGCATCGACCCGGAGCGGCCCATGCAGTAGCCGTCCCTGCGGCCGAACAGCTCGGCCATGGCGCGCTTGAGCTCGATCCCCTTCGCAATGGCGTAGCCGTGGCCCCGGTGGGTGGTGCCGATGTAATCGTCATCCCTCAGGTGGGCGCACACCCCGACGGGGGCCGCTTCCTGCCCGATGCTCACGTGAAGGAAACCCAGGATCTCCCCGGCGGAAAAAACCTCCATGAGCTTCTCTTCAGCCCGGCGGATGCGAACCATCCGACGGTAGAAATCGATCATTGTTTCTTTGCTCGGTTTACCCATTTCGATCTCCTTTCGCTATGGGACATGGCGGGTTTTTTGAAATGTTCGCACTCGAGACGTCCCCGTTCGTCGTCTTCGACGATCTCGATGGCGTGCTCCATGAACTCGAGGATGCCGTTTACGACCGTATCCATGGACTTGTATCGCCGATTGAGGCTCCAGCCCCTCAGGACGAGAACGACATTGAGATACGACAGGATGTCTGCAGCAAGCATGAGGCGCGTCTCGTCGACCTTGCGGTCTGCAAAACGCTGGCGCAGCAACTCTTCGAAGACCTGGATGTATCGCGTCTCCTGGGCGAGAACGGTGCGGACGCTCTCCTTGTCGTAATTGCCGGCTTCCCGATACAGGAACATGATCACGTCCCGGTACTGGTAGATCAGTTCCATGTTGTGCTTCAGGGCGGCGCGGACCTTCTCGCGGGGATCCTTCGTGTCCTCGATCGCGCGCATCAATCCATCGGTCAGGATCGTGGTCATGAAATCGTAGACGATGTAAAGGATGTCTTGCTTGCTGCGGACGTAATTGTACATGGTTCCCATGGTGAGACCTGCCGCCTCGGCGATCTCGCGGACCGAGGCGCCGTGGAAACCCTTCGCGGCGAATACCTGCATGGCGCCCTCGATGATCTGCTTGCGCCGCAGATCGATGAGCCGGGCGTTCTTGATGTTGGCGTGGACTTCTTTCCCGATTACCTTCATTCGTTTTTCATCGGAAGGATGGTCTGCAGCCTGTTTTTTCATGACGTGCCCCTGAAGGTGCCGAAGAAAAGTCTTTCAAGTTTTTTATTTTGATGATACGATGGATACATGACTGAGCGCTTACTCAGGTAGGTTCATACGCGATCAGGACGGCTCTGTCAAGGACTATTTGAGAAAGAACGGTAAATATTTTTCGATCGGCCCGAAATCAGCCGCAGAGCGGCTTTGGAGGTAGGGCCCGGTCCAGGAGGTGTTGTTATGGCGGATGGGAAACCCCTTCGGGATATTCAGGACATGACAAGGGATGAATTGCTCGGTTTTCTCGAGGACGCAGCCGTTCTCTGGCTCGCTCACGACGGGCTCTGGTTCCAGTCCGTGGAGAAGCGCTACGGGACCGACGTGGGCAGGCAGTGCAGCGGGGAGGCGATCGGCGCCTATTCGGAGATCGAGGCCAGGAGGATCATGAAGCGCTTCGGGTTGCCGCAAAACGGAGGCATCCCGGCTCTCATGCAGGCCCTGCGGTTTCGGATGTACCACCTCATCAACAAGCAGGATTTCGTGGAGGTGTCGGAGAAACGATGCATTTTCCGCATGCGGGAATGCCGGGTGCAGGCCATGCGAAAAAAGAAGGGACTTCCGGATTACCCCTGCAAGACAACCGGGATCGAGGAATACAGCCACTTTGCGGCAGCCGTGGACCCGCGGATCAAAACGCGATGCGTGGCTTGCCCTCCCGACGGTCATCCCGAAGAGTACTGGTGTGCGTGGGAGTTTTTCCTCGACGAGTAGGGCACAGAAACGGATTGTGCATACGAAATCGGGCAGATAGATGAAAATTGATTGAGCGCTCACTTTTTTTCTTGACAAAGGCACCCGTCTTGACTATAGGAGGGGCGCATGTTGAAAGGCAGGAGAGGACGGTTCCGGGTGCCGAGAGTCCCGGGATCGCAACATCCTGGAAAAGTAGAAAGAAATTTTTTTTGTTCCTGCAAAATGAGTGAGCGCTCAGTAAGTATTGTCATTATGGAATGAAAGGGGGTCGATCCACCGTCACCGAACAGAATGAAAAAGGGAAATGGAAGTAATGTGCATTCATCGATCGCTTTATTACATGGGATGTCATTCATGATGAACTGACCGGTTGTCATCTCGACGCGGGTTCAATCTGCAGGATTCGGAGTGTCACGTCGAGGAGGAAGGGAAAAGAGGGGACCGGTCCAATCCGAGATATCAAACGGAGGTGGAAGATGGCTCAAGGAGCACAAACCGTGGCCCAAAAAGCCTGGGGATACCGCTGGGTGATCCTCTTTATTGTCTGGCTGCTTTATCTCATCAACTATTTTGACCGCATCAGCGTTCTGACCTTTCTGCCCTACATTCAAAAGGATCTTGGCTTGAACGCCGTCGAAATCGGCTGGCTCGGATCGATCTTCTTTTTCGGGTATGCCATCGCACAGTTCTTCGCAGGATTCCTGGCCGACAAGATGGGGCCGAAGAAGACCATGAACATCGCCATCTGGGTCTTCACGGCGGTCACCTTCGTGACCGGTTTCGTCCGGACCTTCTGGCAGTTCATCATCCTGCGGCTGGCCCTGGCCCTCGGCGAGGGGAATCACTACGTCCCCGCTGTCCGCGCCATCGCCAACTGGTTCCCCATGCAGGAGAAGGGGCGCGCCAACGGTTACTTCGCCACGACGTGGGCCGTCGCGCCGGCGATCGTGCCCATCGTGGTGACCTGGATGTCGGCGGACCTCTTCGGCGGCGCCTGGCGGCCTGTGTTTTTCGTGCTCGCCATCCCGGGTGTGCTGGGTATCTTCCTGCTCTGGAAGTACATGAGCGACACTCCCCGCGAGATGCTCGAGAAAGGGAAGATGTCGAAGGAGGAGTACGATCTCATCACCTCGTCGATCGGCGCCGATGCCGCCGTGCACGGGAAGACCTACAGCACCAAGATCTTCACGTCGGACCCCCAGTACTATCTGTTCACCATCACCTTCTTCGTGCTTCTGATGATCTACTGGGGCATGACGACCTGGATCAGCACCTTCCTGGTCAAGATGCACGGGCTCAACCTCAAGACCATGGGTTTCTATGCCTCCATGCCCTACATCGTGGCCTTCTTCGCCATGTGGGCGGGCGGCCAGGTGGCGGACAAGTTCTTCAAGGGCAAGATGAAGATGGTCACCATCATCGGCTTCCTGGGCTGCATCCCCGTCCTCTACTTCATCGGCCAATCCCCCAAGGGTGACACGGGCGCCCTGCTGTTCTGGCTCGCCATGGGCGGCTTCTTCATCAACTTCCCCTGGGGCGTCATGCAGGCCTTCCCCTCCGTGCGATACCCGAAGGAAGTCGTCGGACGCGCCATGGGCATCACCAACGGTCTGGGCCAGTTCGGAGCCTTCATCTCCCCCATGATCGCGGGCTATCTCGTGGTCACGCTGCCGGACGGATCCTTCAACTTCGCCAACGTGTTCATCTTCTGGTCCGCCCTGGCGGCAGTGGCCTCCGTGGCCGCATTCTGCCTGGCCGAAAAGCCGGTCGATCACTCCAAGTTCGAGACGACGGGCCAATAGGAATCTGCGGACAATCCGGCCAAGCCGGTTCACAATAGAGAAAAGGGCGGTGTCTTCGAGACGCCGCCCTTTTCGTTTGTGCCCTCCCGATTGGATTTCCGTCGCTGATCAGGATCCATGCCTTTCCCGATGCTCAGGAATCGACCTCCGACCAGGTTTTTTTGATTTCCTTGTAGTGGGTCTTGCGGGCCGTGACGAATCTCTTCCCGTTCCAGGCCCGGACGGTCAGGGTCAGGTCGGGAGGGTCGATCGTGTATACGTTATAGGCTGCCGGCTCCCGCCTCACGCGTGTGGACAGCGTCGAGGCCTGGGAGACGAGGATATGGGAGCGGATGGCCTCGTGGTGGCTCCGGACGTCGTCGGAATACCCCACGTGGTAGTGTCCCGCCAGCAGCACATCGACTCCGCACTCCTCGAGGACGGCCAGGGCCCTGGCCGCGCGTCCCACGATGGAATAGGGAGGTATGGGCGGGGGAATGAAGGGGTGATGGGTCACGACGATCTTGAAGACGTGATCCGGGATGCTGCAGAGCCGGAAGCGCAGCAGCGCGATCTGCTTGTCCGAGATGCGCCCGTTGACAAAAGCCAGCGAACGAGCCGTGTTGACACCCAGAACGGCCATTTCGTCATCCATGTACAGGGGGTCCATGTCGGCGGCGATGTAGCGGCGCCAGCGGTGAAGGGGCAGCAGGAACCGCCGGACGGGGTCGTACAGGGGGATGTCGTGGTTTCCCGGCACGACGATCTTGGGGCAGGGGATCCGCTCGAGGAAACCCCGGGCAGCCAGGAACTGTCGGCGCCTGGCGCGCTGGGTGAGATCGCCGCTTACGGCGACAAGCGTCGGTTCGAGCCGGCGCAGGTCTGCCAGGAGCTCCCGGATGAGCACGGGGTCCTCGCGGCCGAAGTGGAGATCCGATATGTGGGCAAGCCGCCTCATGGTCCCTTTCGGCTGAAACGGGGTTCACAATTCCGCATGATCGTAGTATAAGAGCGGTGAAGGGAAAAATCAAATTTATCCACCCGTTTCCAACGGCGTCGGCTCCACCCGGTCAACCATCAGCCCCAATCGATTCCATTTTCTTCAAGGAGGCCCGCTGCCATGAAGCGCACAAAACGGGGGCCGCTCACTGAAAGCGAGGAAAATCGGCGCGAGAGGACATCGAAGTCCGGGCAGGCCGGGAGAAGTGCGGCGGGCCCGGATCAGGAACTTGCAGACAGCGAGCGCAGGCTCCAGAGCGTGATCCAGGGCTCCCCGATCCCCACGTTCGTGATCGGGCGGGACCACCGCATCCTGTACTGGAACCGGGCGCTGGAGGAGCTCAGCGGGATCCGTGCCCACGAGGTTCTGGGGTCGACCGACCA
>DIFQ01000147.1 GCA_002419215.1 Syntrophaceae bacterium UBA5744 | reverse complement strand
GGGCAGAAAGTACCTCGATGCGGCCCGTTCGGAGGAGAACACCTACCTCTCCCAGCTCTCCGGCACGCAGGGCCGGCAGGGTCAGTGGGGCGAGAAGCTCGAAGAAGACATGCAGCTGCACATCACGAAAGCGATCGGCCACTACCGGGAGAGCCTCAAGTACATCCCCGATGCAGCCGTGGAGAAGAAGATCAGGGAGCTGGAGACGACGCTCGAGGGCCGGAAGAAGTACCTCGAGAGCTACCGGCTCTCCGTTACGCTCAAGAACGAGGCCGACGCGCTCTACCGGCAGGCAACACAGGATCCCGACATCCAGTCCGCGTCCCCCAAGTACGACGAGGCCGCCGCGAAGTACAGAAAGAGCCTTTCGCTCTACCGGCCCTTCAATGCGGAGAATGTCGAAAAGACGATCTACGTCCTCGAAACCTACAAGCACGAGCGGTGGGTGAAGAAGTACTGGGCCGACGGCCAGGCCGCCGAGAAAGAGGGAAGGATCGTCGAGGCCATTGGGATCTACGACAAGGCCATTGCCTCCTTCCATCCGACGGTGCCCCAGAACGACCGGATGTATGTCATCGTGCACCAGCAGGACCTGAAAAACCGGGTGACCGGGGCGAAGAACTGGCGCACCGACGGAGAGGCGAAGCAGAAGGCGGGGAAGATCCCTGAGGCCATTTCGAGCTACCGGCAGAGCCTGAAGCTCCTGCCCGATGCGGCCCTGGAGTCGCACGTGCGGATGCTCGAGGGGAAACAGGCCGAGGCGGGTGAGAAAAAAGCATCGGCGGATAAGCTCTGGCAGGAGGGCACGGCCCTCTTCAACCAGGGGCGGCCCAGCGATGCCCTCACGAAGTTCAAGTCGAGCCTGGGTTACTGGTCCGATGCCACGCGCACGAAGTATGTAGCGGACATGGAAGCGAGGCGCACGAAGGCCGCGTCCCTTAGGGAGCAGGGGGCGGGTCTCCAGGGTCAGAAGCGCATCCCGGAGGCCATCGCCAAGTACAGGGAGAGCCTGACCTACTGGCCCGACCCGGCGCTGACGGCGCACATCGCCACGCTGGAGAAATCACGTGCAGGGGATCGGCCCCCGACCGTGGTATCCGGGGGTGTCGACGGGACCTGGGAAGTCAGTTTCAACAACTACCGGGGCAAGATGGAGCTTCAGCGAATCTCGAGCGGATGGAGCGGGCGGCTGTGGCTGGATGCGCATCAAAAGTGGGAGCAGCTGACGAATATCTCCTACGATCCGGGCACGGGGAGGCTGGAATTCACAAGACCCATCTCCGGGGCGACCCAGCGCTACTCCGGGGCCCTTTCCGCGGATAAACTGGAGGGGACCTTTACCCAGCAGAATTCGTCGGGGAAGTATACCTGGTGGGCGAAGAGGACCGCGGCCGGGGCCGTCGTCTCCACGGGCAGCGGATCGACGGAAAGCCCGCCGGTGACGACGTCTGCTTATTACCACGTGGATTTGACGCCCTATGGCGGGAAAAAAGGCACGCCGCACAAGGTCAAGAGCATCGAGGTGGACGACGGCTCATGGATCCGCCTCAAGGCGACCCACGAGAAGAAGCTCCGGCTCGACATCCCGCTGCCCCGGCGGGTGGCGGCAAGCGCCGTGGCCGTGGTGAGCAATCTCGACAATGCTCACAATGTGCCCGACAAGATGACGACCACCGTTCTGACCGTTCACACGACCTCCGGTGACCGGACCTTCGAGTTCAAGGCCGGCGTTCATTCCTCGGAATGGAACCGCAGCGAGACGGGAGGCGCCACCCACGCCTGGCCAAAGGAGACCAACATCGGGGGACCCCGCTGGATGGCCGTATTCAGCCTGCCTGCCGGCAGCGTTGTCACAGGGCTTCGCTTCGATCACCGGGACACAGACAAGAAATACTACCACGGCGATGCCGCCCCGGGCTTCTGCCTGCGGGGGATCACCCTGGTCGGCACGGGAGGCGCTGCGGCGGTGACGACGGGAGGCTCGGCAACGGCCGTCCAAGGTGCGGCCATCAACATTGTGGGGCGCTGGAAGACGGAGACCATCGAAGGCGGGAAGGTGGATGCCGTGAGCACCACCGTCTTCAACCGCGATGGCTCCTACACCATGGACGTGAGCGGTGAGGAACTGGCTGGCGTGGCCGTCTGCACCATCCGTGGAAGCTACACCCTCTCGGGGCAGACCCTTACCCTGAGGCCAAGCGGGAGCCAGTGCAAATTCAAGGACGGGACGACCCGGAGCGAGCCCGTCGACCGATATGACGTGGTCACGGGGCGGGTGAGCGGGACCGACCGGTCCTTCACGTACCTGCCCGGCGGAAACGTCTCGGTGCGGTACACGAGGCAGTAGGGCAGAGAGGGAGCGCAACGACCGAACATCGCCGCCCTCCCTTCTGTGACACCATACCCAACGCATGCCGTTCGGGGATCGCCATGCTGCGAAGACGTCCCGGCATCACCGACCGGCAGGGGACGGACACGCTCGGTGCCGGTAGGATTCCGGAGACGATGAAGAAGACCGGCGTGAGGGAAGTGGACGACGAGGTGCGGAAGATCCGCAGCCTGGGCTTCGAGATGGTCCGACTGCCGATCCCGGAAAACGAAAAAGTGATCGGCCTTCGAGGCCGTGTTCATAATCTTGCCGCAGAAGAAAAGTGCAACCGCAGCCGAAAAAGGCTTTCGGAGGTTCTCCATGCGTCGCATCCTTTCGGCTATCATCGCTATCGTCTTGATCCTCTATGCCTTGCCTGCCCTCGCCCAGCAGCCTTCCGTTGCTGAGATGGTGCTCAATCGCTATCTCGCCACGGGAACGGCAAGCGAGAGGGATCTTCTCCTCCTGATGTCCCAACCGAAAGAGTTCCTGGCTTATCAGAAGGTCCTGAAGGCTACCGCCCCCGGCTTGGAACAGCAGGCACTGGCCATCCGGCGGACCGTTTTCCAGCGGGCACTTGCAAAGCTTGCAGCCGGGGAGGGCGGGGGCACCGTCCAGGCGGTCATCGCCCTCGGTTCCTGGGCGGCGGAGCTGAACGCAGGGGACATGGACATTGTTGTCCGGGGCGGCCGGGAGGCGGCGAAGCGCCTCAACCAGCTCCTGCACGAAGAGATCGAGGCCATCCTCAGGCAGGGGGGCGACGATGTCTGCCAGGCGGTCTTTTCGAAGGGCGCCCGGTTCACCGTCGAGACCTTCGAGATCTTCGTATCCACCCTGGAGGATTTTGGCTACGACTCGCTCAGGAGTGCATTTCGCGAGGCGCTCGAGATTGCCGCCCGGGAGGGGCAGGTCGCCGGGGCCGCCCACCTGAACAAGGCGGCCGACTCCATCATCCGGCGAAATCTCAACGCCCAGCGGTTTGCCGCCGTGCAGAAGGAATACTATCCCGGCGCCTCGGGCCAGGATTTCGTGCGGGATTACTTTGCCAAGCAGGGCAAGTCGCGGACCTGGAGAGTCGGAGACAACGGCGTTCTGGATGCTTCGTGGGATGCAGGCCTGACCGCCGACCGGCTTGCCGAGACCCTGATCCGGGACCTTGGCCTCTCGGTGGACAGCATGTCGAACGTCTTCAAGTTTCCCGTCATCGCCGACGAGCTGGTGCAGTGGGGTGAGCGCTCGAAGCTGGGCGCCCGGGAGCAGGCCAAGGGACTCGTGCGGGCTTACGAGGCCCGGCCGGGTGGCTATTTCGGACTGCTGACCGAACAGGAGAAGCGCGTCCTCGAGGCCGCGCGCATCTTGGCCAACACGCCCCGGGAGAACCAGGCCTATATCCGGCAGGCCCTCCGGGCCCAGGGGTTCGCAACGGAACAGGCCTTCTCGATCGCCGGGGAGGCGATGCTCTGGAACCTGACCAAGGCCAGCAACAACGAGGCCATGCGCGTCATCGTCGAGAACCAGAAGGCGGCCATCGAGGCCGCGAAGGCGGGCAAGCAGGTCGAGGCCCAGTACCGGCGCATTACGGACTACCTGATGAGCAACGAGCAGCTTGCGGGTTACAGCAAGCTGAAACCCGAGCAGCTGCTGAAGCTCGCGGACGAGCTGCCGGCTGACATGGCCTTCCGCGAGGAGATGGCCGCCCTTCTCGAGTTCATGGCCGAAGGATCCGAAACGGGGGCCCGCAGCGCCGAGGCGATGGCCAAGAGGCTCGTGAAGCTTGCCTACCAGCAGAAGCGGCTCTCCGCGGAGGCGACGGAAGAGGCCATCAAGGCCATCCGGGCCGGCAAGGGAGTCCCGGCCGACGTGGAGGACGTCATCGCCGTGCTTCGCAAGGACCTCGCGGACCTGGCGAGCATCCGGGCCGTCTCACCGGCGACGGACAGTCTGGCCGACTGCATCCGTACGTCGTCCCTCTTCAGCAAGGGCGGACTCAACCTCACCCCCGAACTCGAGTCCATGATCGAGGAGATCTCGAAGCTCAGCGACATCGAACTTCTGCAACTCGGTTTCAAGAACAGCGAGATCGCCCTCCTCCGCGAACTGAACACGGCGCGGGCCCAGGGCGCGCGTCTCAACAAGATCGGCGAGGCATTGCAGAAAGCGGCCCCGAAGAACTACCGGGCTGTCATCAAGGGGCTCATCGCGCAGGCCCGGAGGGAGTTGCCGGCCAACCTCGTCTTCCAGGGACCCTTTGCCCTCTGGGGCGTCTACCGGGTGGCGCTGGACCCCTCCATCCCGGAAGAAGAACAGAGCAAGCGGCTCGGCGAGGCGATCTACACCGTTTTCCCCACGGCCGGCCTCGTTCTCGACGGCCTGCCCATGGCCTACATCGAACAGACTGAGTTAGGCGACATCGACGCCAAAGCCCTTACCGAGGGAGTGGCCTTCGCGGGCCTCGAGATGCTAGGGCTCTTCCACCCCGCCATAGCCGGAGCGCTTCTGGCGGGATATGCCACCTATCAGGTGAGCGCCTTCATGCTTCAGGCCGAACGGGACAGACAATTCGTCACAGCCCTCTACAGGGCTCTGGACGGAAACACCCTGAAAGTGAAGGACGGCACGAGAAGCTTCGACACCTCGGGGGTGCAGGTTTTCGTCGACCCGTCCACGAAACTGCCGGTGATCATTCACTCGGCTGCCTTCCAGGATCTCTACACGTCCCGCGGCGACGTCCTTCTCGACACGGGCGAGGGGCGCAAACCCTACGACGGAAAACTGAACGTGGCTATCCGCGACTTCGCGAAGCGGTATGTGTGGGACACGAATGAGGACTTGAAGACCTGGGAAAGGGCAGTGAAGCGCTATTTCCCCGGGATCGATCTCGACCGGGTGGAGTCCTGGAACCTGAATGAACTGACCGAGCAGGCGGCGACGGTGGAAAAAAACGAGTTCAAGGTCGGGGCGCGCCTGGTGCGGCGCTACGTCAACCAGAGGGACCTCCTGACGGAATCGGCTCTGCGTCACATTCGGGGGCGGCTCTTCGAGATGCAGACGGCCCTGAAGACCGTCGAAGCCTCGAAGAAAGAGCTCGAGGCCATCGAGAAGACTCTGGACATGGAGAAGAAGATCGTCCCCAACGCCCAGGCCGAACAGGACAGCTTCACCGGCTGGCTGTGGGATGCTGCAACCAGCAATGTCACGCGTCTCGAGCAGATCGCGGGGATCTGGAAGCGATACCTGAAGACTTACAGGGAAGCGCTCGTCGTGCACGGGCGGGTCACGAAGATTTTCGAGTCTGCAGACCTTTCACCCCCCATGGGGGCGGATCTCTTCGGTTTGTCGGGTGTCGAGTCAACGGATAAACCGAAGATCGACGCGGTGTATCAGTCATTTCAGACCGCCTTCGACAAGGCCTACCAGGAGTACCGGGGTGCGAAGGGCGGCAACCCCGATCCGAAGGACCCCTTTGACGCCGATGCCTGGAAGCGCCTTCTCAGCCTCCGGATGCGCCTGTTCCTCGGGGAGTTCCAGAAGACGACGCAGGCGAGGCTTGCCGCACTCGAGAAGGAGGTCGGGCAGGTTCTCGAGGAGGTCAGGGAGCACTACCGGGGCGCGGTGGTCCTGGCCGTGAGCGGACCGACGGAGGTGGAGGCGGCCAAGGAAGTCTCCCTTCGTGTCTCCGCGACCAAGGCCGGCAAGCCGGCGGACGACGCGTTGAAGAATGCCCGAATCGAGTGGTCCGTCGGACAGGCCGTCAAGAACAGCGGCATCACCTGGCACTTCTCTCCCCTCGAAGAGACGGTGATGGACATCACCGTCACGGCCACGACAGAAGTCGCGGGCAGGAAGGTCGTCCTCGGAAGCACGACCCACCGGCTCACGGTCACCACGGAGGGCAAGAAAGAGCCCGCCGGCGGCGACCCGAAAAAGCAGGCCGAGACCAGGTACCGCTGGCTCAAGGAGAGTGTCGCCTACCTCGAGGCGCTCAAGGAATACGACCGCAAGAGCTACAACGCCTTCGAGAAGTCGGTGACGAGCAGCATCGTCCGGGAGTTCGTGGCGCAGACGCCGCCCCGCTACGAAAAGGACTTCAAGCTTCCCGACGGTCCCGACAAGACCCTCTGCGGCGAGACCTTCGGGGACATCCGGGATCGGTTGACCCGCTTCGAAGCGGAGTGCTGGTCCGCCCTCAAGGCCGGCTGCAAGACCGTCGGGACCCGCGAGGTGACGCGGACCGTCGACGGCAAACAGATGAAGATCCTCGAGTCGGTCACAAGCTGTGAGACGCCCTGCGGCAAGGCCCAGAGCTGTTCGAACGTATTGAAGACGCACACGGGGCAGCTCGGCTACGCCAACAGCCTGCAGGACTACGTGAACGGGAAACACCTGAGCTGCCTCGGCGAGTCGGGTGCCGCGCACGGCAAGCACCAGCGGGAGCTGGACCGGAAGATCAAGGAGCTTCCCGAGTCCCTGCCGTACAAGCGCTACCCCGAATACGCCGGGCTCAACGACTGGAAGGGCTACCTGGTTGCCGTGGAGAAGACGAAGCAGGAATTTGGCCTGCCGGACCCCATCCCGAGCCCGGTCGTCCTGCCCTGGACCTATTCCAGCCCGTGTGGGGGCGGAGGCACAGCAGCCGACACCTCAAAACTCGCGGTCACGCTCACTGCCAGGCCGGAAAAGATTTCATACAAGCCGGGGGACGTGGTCAATGTCACAGCCCATGTCACCGGCGGCAAGGCACCCTATGCGTACGCCTGGACAGGCGACCACGCAGGAAGCGGGCAGACCGTCACCCGCGCTGCCTCAAAACCCGGCTCGTATGCACTCTCCGTGGAGGTAAAGGATGCGGCAGGCGCGCGCGGCCAGGCATCCATCGTGCTGAAATACGAGGGCCTGACCGCTGATATCGCAGGACTCACCAACCGGATCATCTATGGGACCTCGTTGACGCTCCGGGTGAGCGTCCCGGGCCTGGGAGCGGCCGGGCCGATAAAACCACCACCTCCTGGCAACGTGGATCCCGAGGAGGAGAGACAGTGCGCCGCCTGGAGGGCATGCCTCGCAAAGGCAAAAACAGATCCGAATAACCGCATCTGCATAGCCCCGCCCGATTATGAATGCTGGGGCGACACCCCTTCAACGCCCGACGAAACGGCGTCAGTCAGGATCATCTGGCAGTCGGACAAGACGCTCGATTTTAAGCCGGGCACCAGCTATGACGGCAAGACGGACGTGCTCTTCGACCGGATGGGCGCCATCAAGATATGGGCGGAGATCGAGAAGAAGGTCGGGGAGAACGTTTACGAGAAGGCGGGCGAAACCGACCAGCGGGAAGTGATGGTTGTCCCGCCGAAATTCAAGATGGTTTTCAACCCGGAGAAAGGAAAGGGCAAGATAGGACAGGAAGTCCGCGTTACCGTGGTGACCGAACCGAAAATAAGGCCCGATACCATCAACTACGAATGGAGCTGGCCCGAATCGTCCGGCCGCATGCACTATGAGAAGAACGGGAGTGTGATCGGCTTCGTGCCCAAGGACCCCAAACCCGTGAAGCTTCTCGTCTCTCCCATGACGGTTTACGACCGTGTGCCCATCGGTGGAGCCATCCAGGACGAATACGCGGCGGGCGCTTATACGGTGACTGTCACGGGCCCGCGGGCCATGGGCCCGCCCCCGCAGATCTGGAAGGAAGGGGTCGGGCTCGTCAACGCGGAGCGGCAGATCGCCGTCTTCCAGCAGGTGACCCTCCGTGCCGAGGTGTCGCCCAAGCCCGAGAAGGCGTCGCGATGGAAATGGGACGTCACCCCGTCGGGCTGCACCGTGAGCAATGACATCTCCCAGGAGATCACGGTGAGCTGCAGCGAGACCGGGAGCTATACCGCCAAGGCGACAGCGAACGACCCCGACGGGGTCGAGCTCGGGAGCGGCTCCGGCAGCATCAGCGTGACCATTTCCCAGCAGACGCTCAACGAATCCGCCAAGAAGGCGAAAGAGTCGCAAGACAAAACAAAGCAGACGGCGGAGTCAAGGAAGAAACTCCAGGATGCGAAGGACAAGGCGCGCAAGGGCG
>DIFQ01000045.1 GCA_002419215.1 Syntrophaceae bacterium UBA5744 | reverse complement strand
TACGATCAGCTCTATTCCAGGCAGGTCGTCTCCAAGAAGGAGTGGGAGACGGTAAAGCTCACCTACGACACGGCGCGCTCCCGACTCGCGGAGGCCGAGGCTGTCCTGAGGCAGTCGAAGGGCAACCTGGGCAGGATCGGCGCCACCGAGAGCGAGGTGGAGGCCTCCCGGGCGCAGGCGGCGGCATCGAGAGCCGCCCTCGCGCAGGCCCGCATCCAGCTGGACCGGACGCAGCTCCGGGCCCCCTTTGCGGGGATCGTGACGAGCCGAAACATCGAACCGGGAGAAGTGGTGACCCCGACAAGGCAGGCCGTCACCCTCTCCGATCTCACGTCCGTCAAGGTGAAGATCTACGTCGGCGAGACGGAGATCGGAAACGTGAAGCCGGGTCAGAAGGCCCACGTGAAGGTCGACAGCCTTGCAGGCAAGACATTCGAGGGGACGGTGACCTTCATTGCCTCGGAAGGGGAGTTCACCCCGAAGATCATCCAGACGCAGAAAGAGCGCGTGAAACTCGTCTATCTCGTGGAAGTGACCGTGCCGAACCCGAACCTGGAGCTCAAGACGGGGATGCCGGCGGATGCGTGGCTCAAATGAAGACAGAAGATCGGAAGAGCGGAAGTTAGGAAGATCGGAAAGAAAGAGCAGAGAAATGAAAAAAGACGTTCTCCGCGCTTCTTTACCTCGTCGCTTCCTACCTTCCTTCTTCAAGAGGGCTCAAACAGTTTGCGCTGCGGCCGCTCCGCTTCGCCAAGAGCGGTTACCCAAAGCCGCCCAACTTCGACTTCAGAACCCTGCTGCGGCAGCTGAAGAGATAGGGTGATGAATAAAGAAAAGGTGATCATCGAGGTTGAGAACGTTTCCTGCCGGTTCGGGCCGGTCACGGCCGTTGAGGACGTGACGCTGGCGATCGAGGAGGGGACGATCTTCGGCCTCGTCGGCTCCGACGGGGCGGGGAAGTCGACGCTGCTGCGCACGATGGCCACCATGATCCCGCCGAGCTCGGGCCGCGTCATCATGGGCGGGCTCGACGCCGTGACGCAGCGCCGCCAGGTAAAGAGGCTCATCGGCTACATGCCACAGCGGTTCGGCCTCTACCCGGATCTCACCGTCGACGAGAACCTGGCCTTTTTCATGGACATCTTCGGGATCCCCCGTGCCGAGAGAGCAAAGCGGCGGGAGCGCTATCTCGGCTTCTCCAACCTTCTGCCCTTTGCCGACCGCCCTGCGGGTAAGCTCTCCGGGGGAATGAAGCAGAAACTGGGACTTGCCTGCGTGCTGGTGCACGAGCCGCGGATTCTTGTCCTCGATGAACCGACCAACGGAGTGGATCCCGTTTCCCGCGAGGAGTTCTGGGAGATTCTCCTGGAAATGAAGCGCTCGGGGATGACGATCGTCGTCTCGACGGCATACCTCGACGAGGGGGAGAAGTGCGGTCGGCTCGCCCTGATGCACCGCGCCCGCATCCTGGCCGACGGCTCGCCCGACGAGATCCGGTCCTCCTTCGCGAGCCTGGAGGACGCCATGATCCACCGCATCGAGGAAACAGACGGAGCCCATGCCCGTGACAACGTCAACTCCTGAGATTGTCTCCGTGAAAGACCTGGAGAAGCGCTTTGGCGATTTCACGGCCGTCGACCGCGTCAGCTTCTCGATTGACCGGGGGGAGATCTTCGGGTTCCTCGGGCCCAACGGCGCCGGCAAATCGACCACCATCCGGATGCTCTGCGGCATCATCACCCCGTCGTCGGGCTCGGGGCAGGTCGCCGGTTACGACGTCGTTCGCCAGTCCGAGTCCATCAAACAGACGATCGGCTACATGTCCCAGAAATTTTCCCTGTACGAAGATCTGACACCTGTCGAGAACATCCGCTTCTACCTGGGGATTTACAGCGTCCCCGAAAGCCGGTGGGACGAGCGCACCGGCTGGGCCCTCGGCCAGGCCCGCCTGGAGGAGGTAAAGGACCGGCTCACCCGGGAGCTTCCGCCCGGGTGGCGGCAGCGCCTGGCACTCGCCTGCGCGCTTCTTCACCGGCCGGAGATCCTTTTCCTGGACGAGCCCACCTCCGGCGTCGACCCCATCACGAGGAGGCACTTCTGGGAGTTCATCCGGGGACTTGCCCGCGAGGGGGTCACGGTCTTTGTGACAACTCACTACATGGACGAGGCCCTGAACTGCGACCGGATCGTCATGATCAACGAGGGGAGGATCGTCGCCATGGGAAGCCCCGGCGAGATCGTTGCTGAGGCCTGTCCGGGGGAGGCGAAAGCGACGCTCAACGATGCGTTTATCAGGCTGATGACAAGAACAGAGAGGGTTCAGGGTCCAGGGTGAAGAGAGACAAAATGCCGAGTCGTGACGGAATAGACCTGTCAATGACCCTTTCCTTAATTTCCCTCTCCCTTGAGGGGAGAGGGTCAGGGTGAGGGTGAAAAAAGGTACGGGGATCATTCCCCCTCACCTCACTCCTCTCCCTCGGAGGGGAGAGGAAGATCAAGGACAACCTTTTTCATAGGACGGAACAGACTTCGATGTTGATCAACCCCCGAAACGTGCAGGCCGTGGCCCGGAAGGAGTTCTACCACATCGTCCGGGACTACCGGAGCCTGTACATGGCCTTCGCGCTGCCGCTGCTGCTGATCCTGCTCTTCGGCTACGCGCTTTCCCTCGACGTGGACAACGTGAAGGTCGTCATTGTCGACCAGGACCGCACGGAGCTCTCCCGGGACTTTGCGGGTCGCCTCGACGCCTCGGCCTACTTTGACCTGGTCACCCATCTTCCCGACGAACGCGCTGCCGTGGCCTGGCTCGATTCCGGCAAGGCGACGATTGCGCTGGTCATCCCGCCGCGGTGGACCGAAAACATCCGCTCGAATCGCGAAGCGCCGCTGCAGGTCCTGATCGATGCCAGCGACCCGAACATCGGGACCATCTCCCGGGGCTACATTACTTCCTTCGTCGAGCGATACAATTCGCGACTGCTCGTCGACTTCCTCGGCCGCCAGGGCTTCGACAACCTTCGCCCGGCCCTGGAAGGGCGCATCCGGGTCTGGTTCAACGAGGATCTCGAGAGCCGCAACTTCATCGTGCCCGGCATCATCGCCGTCATCATCATGATCGTGGGGGCGATGCTGACTTCGCTCGTCATCGCCCGGGAATACGAGAACGGGACGATGGAGACGATCCGGTCCCTCCCGATCAACGCCGTCGAGTTTCTCACCGGGAAGGCGATCCCCTATTACCTCATCGCGATGACGGACGTCCTCGTGGCGCTCGCCATGGGACAGCTGCTCTTCGGGGTGGTCATGAAAGGGAGCTTCTGGCTGATGATCCTGGCCTCTTCGCTCTACCTGTCGGTTGCGCTCGGGCTCGGGCTCTTCATCTCGATTGCCACGAAGTCCCAGCTCGTGGCAAACCAGATCGCGCTGCTCGTTTCGTACCTGCCGGCGCTGCTGCTTTCGGACTTCGTGTTTCCCGTGGAGAACATGCCCCGGATGATGCAGATCGTGACCTGGATCGTCCCGGCGACGTACTACATCGACATCCTGAACGGGCTCTTCCTGAGGGACGTCGGGATGGGCTATCTCTGGCCGAGCTACGGGGTGCTGCTCTTTATGTTTCTCGTCATGGCTGCCGTGGCTGTTGTCAAGATGAGAAGGGAGGGGCTCTAGGATGAACCGGATACGGATCCGCGAAATCGTGAGGAAGGAGTTCATCCAGCTCTTCCGGGACAGGAAGAACAGGCCCATCCTGTTCGTCATGCCGTTCATCCAGCTTCTCATTTTCGGATATGTCGTCTCCACGGACGTGCGGGACGTCAAGGTGGGCCTCCTCGACCAGTCGCGGACCCGGGAGAGCCGGCTCGTGCGCGATGCCTTCGAGGGGAGCCCCGTCTTCCGGATCACTCACCGGGCGGACGACCCCCGGGAGCTCGAGGAGCTCCTGCTCCGCAGAAAGGTCGACATCGCCATCAAGATCGGTCCCGACTTCAGCGAGCGCATCCGCAAGGGCGAGACGGCAGCCGTCCAGGTGCTGGCCGACGGGAGCATGAGCAACCTGGCGGGGGTGCGGATCGCCTACACGCTCCAGGTCCTCGAGACGCTGAACCAGGACTTCATCCGCGAGCTTGTCCCCCAGCGCATCGACTACGGCCGGATCGACGCGCGGGCCCGCACGTGGTACAATCCGAACCTGGAGAGCCGTGATTTCTTCGTCCCGGGGATGGTGGCCGTCCTCATCATGATCATCTCGCTTCTCTTCACCTCCATGGCCATCATCAAGGAAAAGGAGGTGGGGACCATGGAGCAGCTTATCGTAACGCCCATGCGGCCCTTCGAGCTCATCCTCGGCAAGACGATCCCCTACATCCTGATCTCGATTGCCCAGATGGTGGCCGTGACCCTCTTCGCCGTATTCTGGTTCGACATCCCCATGCGGGGAAGCGCAGGGCTGATGTTTCTGGGCGTATGCCTCTTTCTGATCAGCAATCTCGGGATCGGGCTCTTCGTCTCCACGATCTCGGCCACGCAGCAGCAGGCCATGCTGACGACCTTTTTCTTCATCGTGCCGTTCTTCATGCTCTCGGGGTTCGTCTTCCCCATCGAAAACATGCCGCTCGTCGTGCAGTGGCTCACCTACCTGGACCCCCTGCGCTACATGCTCGTCATCATCCGCGGCATCTTCCTCAAGGGGGTGGACATGACGGTCCTGTGGCCGCAGTACCTGGCCCTGGTCATTCTGGGCGTCGTGGTTTTCGCGGGGGCCGTGGGGCGGTTCAGGAAGAGGCTGGATTAGGCCGCCGCAGGCGGCGGGGGCAAGGGTCCAGGGTTCAGGGTTCAGGGGGAACCTGTTGATCATATATGTGCAGCATGAGGTGATTTGTATGAAACGATTAGCACGGGGTGGAATATTTGCCAGTGTATGCTTGGTTTTGATCTCTGTCGGTGTTGCGGGGGCGCAGGAGGCGGCGGTGCCGCTGACGCTCGAGGAGAGCATCGCCATTGCACTCAGGCAGAGCGTCACCATCCAGTCGGCGAAGGAAGGGGTTTTTGCCTCGGAAGCTCGCCGGAAGGAGGCCTTCACGGGGTTTCTCCCGAAATTGAGCACAACCTACAACTACACCTATAACGACCCGGCGGCTTATATCAAGCAGCCGCCGCCCTCTGCCATCCAGGCGCTGACAGTCGGAACGCAGGACAATTACCTCTGGTCCCTCGACGTGCGACAGCCCGTATTCGCCGGCGGCCGGATCACGGCAAACTACGACATCAGCCGACTGGGGGCCGACGCCGCGAGGCAGGAGGAGTTGGGCACGATCCAGGACATCGTCCTGGAGGTGAAGCGGGGCTACTTCACCATCCTCAAGGCGAAGCGGCTCGTCGGGGTGGCGAAGCAGTCCGTCGAGCAGTTCACGGCCCAGCGGGACCTGGCGAAGAACTTCTACGAGGTGGGCCTGGTCCCCCGCAACGATTACCTCCAGGCCGAAGTGCGGCTGGCAGACAGCAACCAGGCTCTCATCCGGACGGAAAACAGCCTGGAAGTGGCGCGGTCGCGCTTCAACACCGTTTTGCGCCGGCCCATCGGAGCGCCCGTGGACGTCGTGGACATCCTCGATTACACGCCTTACGAGACGGCCTTCGAGGAGTGCCTGAAAACAGCCTTCGAGAACCGCCCCGAGATCCAGGTATACAGCCTGAGGGCCGAACAGGCCGGCAAGAAGGTCAAGATCGTGGAAAGCGAGTTCTACCCGTCGGTGAATCTCGTCGGCAGCTATCAGCGCTATGGCGACAGCGCCGACCTGAACGGCTCACCCTACCGGGATCCGGAGAACTGGACCGTCGCGGCCATGGCTTCCTGGGACCTCTGGGAGTGGGGGCGGACGAAATATGCCCGCGATGCCAGTGTCAGCCAGGAAAGGCAGGCCCAGCATGCCCTGATGAACGTGAAGGACCAGGTTTCCCTCGAGGTCAAGAGCGCCTGGCTCAACGTGAAGGAGGCGGAAAAGCTCATCGCCGTGACGCAGAAGGCCATCGAGCAGGCCGAGGAGAACTACCGGATCAACCAGGAACGCTACCGGGAACAGGTGGCCAGGTCGACGGACGTCCTCGACGCCCTCACGCTCCTGACGTTCTCCAGGGCCTCCTGGTCCAATGCCCTGAGCGATTACCGCATTGCCCTGGCCGGTCTCGAGCGGGCCACGGGGGTGATCTGGAGACCCCAAGAGGCTGCTTCGCAGCAGTGAAAAAGGAAGTGACGGAGTGCCTGAGTGTCTGAGTGAAGAGGAAAAGGGATTCAGGATTTTCAGTACCCAATACCCAGTTTCCCAATTCCCCATCCTGGTCACTAGCCACTGCCGCCTAGCGGCGGGTGGTGGGAAACCGAAAAACAGGGTACACAGGGAGGGCGCGATGAGCCAGGGGCATGAAGAAAAACGCGCATCGGTCGGTCGGCGGTTTTCCCTCAAGAAAACAGGGGTTTTTACGATTATTCTGATTGTGGCCATGTTGCCGGGGATTGGTTGCTCCGTGACAGGTTCGGAAATTGCACGAAGACCCCTGGTGGGAGGGCCCTGCGAGTACAAATCCTACCCGGGGCAGGCCGAGATCGTCTCGGTGGCCCCTTGGGCGCCCCCTGCCGCAGAGGCAGGCGGGCGGTTCGACGTGAAATTCCGCTTCATCCCCGACGGGCCCGTTGAGGGGCCCCTTGGGAAGGCGGCGCTGCAGAGGACCTTTTCCCTCCTGCCGGACCGGGAGATGCCTCCGGACAGGGCCTTCATGGAAAAATTTGACATCCGGCCGGGAAAGCGCATAGGCTGCACGCTCAAGGTGATCACGCGGGGGACCTGCACGCCGATCCTGTTCGATTTCCCCTCGCTGGCACCCGGCGATACGGCGCCCCGCTGACGGGGGTCCGGGACCGGTTATCCCGGAGTGAGCGGTGAAAGGACGCGCCGCGGCCCTGTCGCTTCCGCAATTCGCACACAGGACGTGTCCCATGAGAAAAACCCGGATCGGTGTTGCCCTCGTTCTTGCCCTTTCACTTGTCGTCGGCTTCCACTCCAGCGCATTCTCCCAGGGGAGCCCGAAATCGCGGCCTGCCGTCATGCGCCCCGATGCCCAGACCCTGGACCGGTGGGTGCGGGACTTTGAAGCGGCGCCCAAGGCCCCCGCGGACCCGAGGGTTCGTGCAGGGATGGTCATGCTGGGAGAGCTTCCCGTCGGCGGCTCCCTCAGTCTCCTGGACAACATTCAGTACACCCCCTCCGCACGAAACCAGGGCGCCTGCGGCAACTGCTGGGTTTGGGCTGGTACGGGCGTTCTGGAGCTTGCCCTCAAGGCCCAGCGAAACATCCAGGACAGGCTGTCCATCGAATTCTTCAACTCCTGCTATAACTCGCAAGAGTCTTATTGCCCCTGCAACGGCGGCAACCTTACCATGTTCTCGAGCTGGTACACGGACCAGACCATTGCCATCCCCTGGTCCAATACGAACGCCGCCTACATCGACGGCGGCGGCACCTGCGCCGGGACCTGCTCGGCCATCTCCACAAACCCGAATTACGGGATCAGCGGGGCCGTGACGGTCCAGAGCATCTCCACGACCACGGCCGGCCAGGCCGCTGCGATCCTGAACATCAAGAATATCCTGAACCAGAACAAGGGAGTCTATTTTGCCTACTACCTGCCCGACGCAGGGGGGTGGGATACCTTCTACGATTTCTGGAACAATCAGACGGAGCCCGTGATCTGGAACCCCGACGGCTCCTGCGGCGTATCGACGGCTGACTGGGGCGGCCATGCCGTGATCATCGTCGGCTACAACGACGACGACGCCGACCCCAGCAACCACTACTGGATCGTCCTGAACAGCTGGGGGACATCGGGCGGGGACCGTCCGAACGGTCTCTTCCGGATGAAGATGAACATGAACTACGGCTGCACGCTGACCGTCTCCGGCTACGGGACGCTGTACTCCCGCCAGTTCCAGACCCTCAACGTGACCTTTGCCTCCTGCAGCTACGGGCTCTCGGCCACGTCGCGGGCGTTTTCCTCCCCCGCCGCGTCGACGGGCAGCGTGACGGTGACCACGGGGGGGAGCTGCTCCTGGGTAGCCGTCAGCAACAATGCCTGGATTACGATCACCGGCGGCTCGAGCGGGACGGGAAACGGGACGGTCTCCTACAGCATCACCGAGAACACGGGGGCGAAGCGGCGGACCGGGACGATCACGATCGCCGGCCAGACCTACACGGTAACCCAGGCCGGGGTGCCGCCGACCGTCGCGGGAATGAGCCCTTCCTCGGGTGCCGCCGATGTGGCCGTCAACACTCCCGTTACGGTGACCTTCAGCGAAACCATGAGCGCATCGTCGATCACCGCCTCGTCCTTCACGCTCACGCAGGGAGGCTCGCCCGTCTCAGGGTCCGTGTCATACGATTCAGGGACGCAGACGGCAACCTTCACGCCTTCGTCGATCCTGGCCTACAGCACAAGCTACACGGCAACGCTCACCACCGGCGTACAGGACAGTGAAGGGGTTGCTCTTGCATCGTCGAGTTCCTGGAGCTTCACGACCCTGAGCCCG
>DIFQ01000066.1 GCA_002419215.1 Syntrophaceae bacterium UBA5744 | reverse complement strand
GCCGCACGGGCCGGCCGCAACGGCCAGGGCGGCGAGGATCGCCGCGATGAGCCCCTGCATGATGTAACGCCTCATGCCGCTGTTCCTCCTCGTGATCATCATACGCTGCCGGACGCAGGACCCCCAATCCCGCCTCACCCGTGTTTATGCCCGTGATCCGCATTCCCCTCGCCGGAGTTTTCCAGGTCTTTCTCCGTCAGGATGAAGCTGCATGCGTCGCCGCAGGTTTCGCACTCCATCTCGAGGGTCGTGTGCGCGATATTGAATTTTTCGCCAAGAAGGGCGCGGACCCGGCAGGCGATTTCCTGGCTTTCGCGGGTCGAGATGTTGTCGGTCAGCACATGGGCGCTCAGGGCCCTCATTCCCGAACCGATCGTCCAGATGTGGATGTCGTGCAGATCCTCCACGCCGGGGATCTGTGTCACCTCCTGCCGCAGAAGCGCGATGTCGATGTCGCGAGGCGTTGCCTCCAGCAGGATCTCCCCCGACTCCATGACCAGGTCCACGGCACCGCGCAGCACGATGCCGCCGATGAGCACCCCGATCAGGGAATCGACAAGATACCACCCGGTGTACCAGATGATGACGCCGCCGAAGATGACCCCTGCGGAAGACAGGGTGTCGGCCAGGATATGAAAGAAGGCGCTCCGGACATTCAGGTTCTCGTGACTCTCCCCCTTCAGAATGAAGAGCCCGAAGAGGTTGCCCGCCAGGCCGATGGCGGCGACGGCCAGGAGGATCCCCGTATTGATTTCCTGCGGATTGAAGAATCGCAGGACCGCCTCGTAAAAAATGTAGCCGGCAATGGCAGCCAACGCCACCCCGTTGGCCAGGGCCACGAGGATCTCGGCGCGGTGATAGCCGAAGGTCTTGCGGTGATCGGCGGGCCTGCGGCTCCAGCGGATGGCGAGGTAGCTCAAAAAGACGGCAAGGGAGTCCGTCAGCATGTGCCCGGCGTCGCTCAGGAGGGCAAGGCTGTTGCTGATGATCCCGCCTGCGATCTCCAGGACCATCAGGGTCACATTGAAGGCAAGGATCAGAAGGAGCTTCTTTTCCCGGTTCATCAAACCATTTTAGCCCAGAGGGGACGATTTGAGAAGTCCCGTCTCCGTCGACGCGAGAGACTTCATAAGCCGACAGCATGCAGTCTACAGCCGACAGCAAAAAGCAAAGAGCGGGAAGAAAGGATCTGTTGGCTGTTGGCTGTTGGCTGTTGGCTGTCGGCTGTCGGCTGTCGGCTGTTGGCTGTTGGCTGTCGGCTGTCGGCTGGCCGCTCTGCGGCAGATCAGCCCGCAATCATCTGCCGGACGGCCAGAGCGATCAGGGCGATGCTCAGGCCGATGAGGACGGCCACAGAGGCCCAGGAGATCCAGTTGCTGATGCGACCGTTCACGTAGGAGCCCATGAGGTCTTTCTTGTTGATGAGCAGCAGGATGAAGATCAGCACGAAGGGAAGCAGGACCCCGTTGACGACCTGCGAGACGAGCATGATCTTGATCAGCGGCGCCCCGGGGATGAGGATGAGCCCGCCGCTGAAGAGGATGAGGCCCGTGTAGAGCCCCATGAACTGTGGCGCCTCACTGAATTCCTTGTTGACGCCCGATTCCCAGCCCATTCCTTCGCAGATCGTGTAGGTGGTGGACAGCGGCAGGATCGTTGCCGCAAAGAGTGAGGCGTTGACGAGCCCCACGGCAAAGAGGAACTTTGCAAACTCGCCGGCCAGCGGCGTCAGCGCCAGGGCGGCGTCTTCGGCGGTGTGGATGACGATGCCATTGACATGGAGAGTGGCCCCGCAGGCCATGACGATGAAAAAGGCCACCATCGAGGCCATGATGCACCCCAGGATCACATCCCAGCGGACGAACCGGTAGTCCTCGATGCGGACGTTTTTCTCCACGATGGAGGCCTGCTGGTAGAACTGCATCCACGGGGAGATCGTCGTCCCGACCATACCGATGAGAAGCCCCACGAAGGCCGTGTCCATGTGGAACGTCGGGATGACCGTGTGGCGCGCCACGTCGGCCCAGTCGGGCTTCGCCATGAACCCCGAGAGGATGTAGGAGAAGTAGATGATGCAGGCGCCGAGAAAAACCCTCTCGACGGTCTTGTAGTTTCCCTTCACGACGAGGATCCAGATCACCCCGCAGGCAAGAGGCACCGAAAAGTAGCGGCTGATCCCGAAGATCTCGAGGCTGGCCGCCAGGCCCGCGAACTCGGCCGCGCAGGTCCCCAGGTTGGTGATCAACAGGGCGAACATGACGAAGACCGTCGTCTTCACGCCATACTCCTCGCGGATGAGGTCCGAGAGCCCCTTTCCCGTCACGACACCGAGGCGTGCCACCATCTCCTGGACGATGATGAGCAGCGCGAGCATCGGGATGAAGGACCACAGCAGGGCATAGCCGTAGTGGGAGCCCGCCACCGAGTAGGTGGTGATGCCCGCGGCGTCGTTGTCCACGTTGGCCGTGATGAACCCGGGACCGACGATGCTGAGGAAGAACAGCAGGCTCTTCCGGTCGATTGTCCGCAGCCACTTGAGCATGACCTAACGTTTCTTTCTGAGCGGTGTGGGCAGGAGCATGTCCACCACGTCGTCGACGGTGATGATGCCGAGGATGTGATCCTGTTCATCCACGACGGGGATGGCGTAGAGGTTGTAGCGAGAAACCATCTCGGCAACCTCTTTCTTGTCTTCCGTTGCGAAAACCCTCTTCGGGTTTGTTCTCATGATGCTTTCCAGCAGCGCTTTGGGCGAGGCCAGGATCAGGTCCTTGAGCGAGAGCACGCCGATCAGGCGCTCCTCCTTGTCCACCACGTAGAGGTAGTAGATCATCTCGATGTCGGGCGCCAGGAGCCGCAGATCCTTCATGACCTCTTCGGTCGTCATGTCGGGCGGGAAGCAGACATAGTCCGTCGTCATGAGACCGCCCGCCGTGTCTTCGTCGTGCTCGAGGAGCTCCCGGACCTCCTCGGCCTCTTCCTTGTCCATGCGGTTGAGGAGTTCCACGGCCTTCTTTTCGGGCAGGTCGCCGAGGACGTCTGCCGCCTCGTCGGGGTCCATGTGCTCGAGCACGTCGGCGGCCTTTTCCGGTTCCATCTCGTTGATGATCTTGGCCGCCGTCTCGTCGTCGAGCTCGCCGATGACGTCACCGGCCGTTTCCTCGTCGAGCGAGTTGAGCAGGGCCGCCCGTTCCTGCATCGAGACCTGGGAGAGAATCTCCGCCATGTCGACGGGGTGCATCTCGGCGAGGCTCTTGCGGGTCATCGTGAGGGTGAGCCGGTCAAGCCCCGGCTCGAGCGTCGTCACGTACTGCCAGGGGATCAGCGTCCCTTTTCGGGCTCTCCCGAAACCAAGCCTCCGGATGAGCCCCCCGAAGCCCACGTCGATGGCAAGCATCCCGAAGTGGTCGTTGACCTGGCCGAGGTGGACGTCGTTGACACGAACGACCTTGACGCCGTTCACGTCGACGATCTGCTTGTCCATGATGTGCTTCGCGATGAGGATCTCTTTCTCCCGGGGCTCCGTGATGACAACGGAGCCGACATCCCCGTGGATCGTGACGACCCTCTTGTTGAGGACATTGATCTCCTTCATCGAGACGTAGGCCGTCCCCCCGGAGGTCTTGATATAGAGGCCCTCCACGCAGGGGAAGGGGTCGCCGGGAACCACGTTGAGGTCCCGGATCTTCCCGATGGAATCCCCCTTCTTGTCCAGGACGGGACGATCCAGCAGTTCACTGAGATAGATGCTGTCCGTGATCATGATGGCCACCCCCGCAAGGTATTCTGTCTTGGAATGGTCCCTTGCGTCCCCCGGGAGATGATGTCGATGCCGGAGGCATCTCCCCGGGGAGAAGGCATGCAATTTGGGTGCTGGGCGCCGATTCGGCCCAAAGGCAAAGAAAGCTAATAAGCCGGAACAAACGAAAAAGTCAAGCACTCTTGCCTGAACGGCCGGCCCGGGCGTCTCGTTTTCCCTTGACACCCCCCCGGCGGTTTTCTATAAGAACATCCATCGACCCACAGCCCGGGATCCAACTGGAGGGAAACAGATGCAGGACGAAAAAAGGGTCAGAATACTCATGGCCAAGTTCGGCGAAGGGTATGAGAAATCCGTGGTGAAGCTGGCTCTGGCCTTCCGGGAGTCCGGGTTCGAGATCATCTACACGGAAACCCAGACGCCGGAGGCCATTGTGACATCGGCCATCCAGGAGGACGTGGACCACATCGGGATCACGACGCTTCCCGGCGCGAAGATCGACGACATCCGCCGGGTCATGCAACTGCTGGAAAAGGCAGGCGCCCGCGACATCGGGGTAACGGCGGGCGGCTTTCTCAGCTATGAAGACATTCCCCGGCTCAAGGAGGTCGGTATCGTCCAGTTCTTCCCCACGGGCACAACCATCCAGGAGCTCATCGAGTGGGCCCGGGCGAATATCAAGCAGACGCACTAGCAGGGTGTTGAAGAACACCTT
>DIFQ01000151.1 GCA_002419215.1 Syntrophaceae bacterium UBA5744 | reverse complement strand
ATTTGACAGCTAAAGGCTAAAGGCTCAAGGCAAGAAAAGACATGGAATTGCATACCTCAAACCTTCCGACACACCGATTCGGGGTTACTCCGATGCAAAGAATCCGGTCGTGCATTTACGGAAAGAGGGCCATCATGTCCAGGGCCATGTCCTCCCGCAGGCCGCACATGAGGTTCATGTTCTGGACAGCCTGTCCGGACGCCCCTTTCACGAGGTTGTCGATGGCGGACAGGAGGATGACCCGGTTGGTCCGCGCATCCACGGAGATCCCGATATCGCAGTAGTTGGAGCCCTTCACGGAGGACACGTTCGGGTAGCTTCCCTTGCGCAGGACCCGGACGAACTTGTCGCTTCTGTAGAAGTCCTTATATAGATCAATCAGCTCGGCCGTGGAAAGCGTTTTTTTGAGGCTTGCGTAGCTTGTGCTGAGGATGCCGCGAGTCAGCGGCAGCAGGTGGGGCGTGAAGGAGACCTTCACCTCCGAGCCCGCCAGCACGCTGAGCTCCTGCTCGATCTCGGGGCTGTGCCGGTGTTCGTTTACCTTGTAGGCCTTGAAGCCCTCGTCGACCTCGCAGAAAAGCGAGCCGATCACGGGATCGCGACCGGCACCGCTCACCCCCGACTTGGAGTCGATGATGATGGTGGCCGGATCGATGATCTTCTCCCTCAGCACAGGCGCCAGCGCCAGGATGGCGCTCGTCACGTAACAGCCGGGATTGGCCACGAGATCGGCCTTCTTCACCTCTTCCCGGTAGAGCTCCGGCAGCCCGTAGACAGCCCTCTTCACGAGGTCGGGGGCCGAGTGCCTGTGGTACCATTTCGCAAAGACATCGAGATCGCGGAGCCGGAAGTCGGCCGAGAGGTCAATCACCTTCTTACCGGCCTCGAGGAAGGCCGGTGCGACGGCCATGGCTTCGCCGTGAGGGGTTGCCATGAAGATGATGTCGGATAGGGCAGCCAGTTCCGCCGGTGAGGCGTCGATGAAGGCGATGTCCGTGAGCCCCTCGAAAAGAGGGTACGTGGCCGACAGGGGCTGACCCTTGAACTTGCGCGAAGTGAGCCCCGCAACCTGAACCTCGGGGTGCCTCAGCAGGATCCGCATCAGCTCGAGCCCCGTGTAACCGCTTCCGCCGTAGATTCCGACCCGAATCATCGCTCAATCCCTCCACATAAAAAAGGGGGTTCCGAGAACCCCCTTGTCGTTTCGCTTAGCGCTTCGAGAACTGGAACCGCTTCCGGGCTCCGGGCTGGCCGTATTTTTTGCGCTCCTTCATGCGGGAGTCCCTCGTGAGGAAGCCCGCTTTTTTCAGAGCGGGCCGAAGCTCCGCGTCGAACTCGCAAAGGGCCCTCGAGATGCCGTGCTTGACCGCATCGGCCTGGCCGGCGATGCCGCCGCCGCCCACGTTGACGTAGAAGTCGAACTTGCCCACCTGGTTGGTGATTTCCAGGGGCTGCTGGATGATCTTCTTGAGGACGTCCCGGGTGAAGTAATCGTCAAAGTTCCGGTTGTTGACGGTGAACGAGCCCGATCCCTCTTTCATCCAGACACGGGCGATCGCCGTTTTTCTCTTTCCCGTCGCATAAATACGCTTGTCGGTCATAACCTCTCCATCTCCGGTCGATCTTACAGTTCAAGCAAATGGGGTTTCTGGGCCTCGTGGGGATGCTTGTCTCCGGCATAGATCTTGAGCTTGCGCAGCATCTGCCGGCCCAGGGAGTTCTTGGGGAGCATGCCCTGTACGGCACGCCGGATCAGCTCTTCAGGCTTCTTCACCAGGAGCTTGTTTGCCGGCCACGCCTTGATTCCGCCCGGATAGCCCGAATGATGGTAGTAGATCTTGTCGGTGATTTTCCTGCCGGTCAGTCCGATTTTCCCGGCATTGATGACCACCACGAAGTCTCCCGTGTCGGTGTGGGGCGTGAAGATGGTTTTGTGCTTCCCGCGAAGGCGGTGAGCGATCTCCCGGGCAAGCCGGCCCAGAACCTTTCCCTGAGCGTCGACGAGGAACCAGTCGCGGTCGACGGCATCTTTTTTGGCCATAAATGTACTCATGGACACACCACTCTCGTAAAATTCGAAAGAGTGAGAATAGGTGAATCAACGATTTTTGTCAAGAGAAAAAGCAGGAAGAATGAGATATTGGAATAGAGGAGGAATCGAATCGCAACACAGTATCTTTTTTCAATGAATTCAAGCATTTCCAGGTGATTGCTCTTCCCCCTATACCCGATACCCCATACCCGATACCCTTCGCGAAGCGATTAGAATCCCATCACGTCCCTGGAGGCCGAGAACCCCCCGACGCGGCCAAACCCGGTCAGGGAGAAAAGAACCTTGAAGGTTCGGTCATCGACCAGGTCGGAATAGCTCATCTCCACGCCCCAGCACTGGCGGCGGTACTCAAAGCCGATGGTCCTCTCCAGGGTCGAATTGTTGAACTCGTCTCCGCGGAACCCCGCGAAGAGGTCGAGTGAATTGGTGACCCGGGCTCTCGCGAAGACGCCGACCGACTCGACGGAATTCTTCGTGTAGCGGTAGACGAAAGACAGGCTGTCGCCGCGGTTGTCGCTCAGGGCGATGTCCTGATTGATCTGCGCCCAGGACGTCGTGTTTACGTCGTAAGCGGTCCGTGTCATGAATGACAGGTACTTGAGCGGATTGATGTCAATCTCCATATCGACAGGCCTGAAGGGTTTTGTAGGATCCGCCGGCAGCAAGTTGGGCGTTGTGGTGGGCACAAGGAGCGTGGGCGGCGTGACGTAGATCGTCGGGGTCGTGATGTTGTACGTCTGGCTCAGCTTCAGCCGGAAGACCTCCCGATAGCCTACGTTCCCCTTGTCGTCGCGGAGACGTGTTATCAGGGCATTCGTCAGCGCGTACGTGATGCTGTTCTCTGCGTCGACGTTGGCGGCAACCCCCCCTACGGTCGTGTTTCCGACGGGCAGGACGAATTCGGGTCGCACGCTCGGACCGGCGGAAGGGATGTAACTGTAGGTGATCTCGGGCTTGACGGCATGACGGACCTTATGCACGTCCCCCCAATTGACGTCGAAGACGCGGTAGACCTCGGAGGATGCGTTCAGCGCCAGTGTATAAACAGTGCGACTCGCCGAATCGCCCGCTGTTGCGGGACTGTTGCTCTCCGTGTCCCACAGGGTCTCGCGGAAGCCCGCCGTCGGGGTGACCTGCAGGTAATCGCCGACGGCCCAGGGCAGCGAGAGCTTCGGGTACACATCGACCGCGTAGCCCTTCTCCCCGAAAGTCCTGTAGTAATTGCCGTAGAGGCTGGTGAACTCCCAGTTGAGGCGGGTCCCGAAGAGGGGTTGCTTGAAACCGGTCAGGGTGACCTCGGGGTAGCGCTGCAGGGTCTCGTCGTTGGATGGGCTCGTCAGGTTGTCCGTGTACTGCCCCAGGGCCGTCAGGTTGTAGTTTCGCCACTGCTTGACGAGGCGGGCCGTGGAGTCGTAACTCGTGAGCTGTTCGTTTCCCATGAAGGAAACCCTCTGGAACTTGCGGTTGAGGTTGCCGGCATAGTGATCCAGGTAGTAGTTCTGAGAATCGAAATCCCGGAAGTAGTAGATGTCGGAGATTTTCTTCAGGTCCGAGCGGAAATAGAACCCGGGGCTGAAGGTCGTCTCGTGGTTCCAGTACCAGGACCAGCGATCCTCTTTTTCCGTCCAGGTGCGGGGGATCCCCCCGGAGGTGTCCGACCCCGTCCACTGGTCCTTCAGGAAATCCCCGTAAATGAGGCCAAAGGTGCTCGAGCTGGGCTGGTAGCGGAACTCGACACCCTCTTTCAATCCTCGCTTGTCCATGTAGCGGGTGTACAGCGTGGCGTCGGTACTCTTCGAGATGGCCCAGTAGTAGGGAATTTCCACATCGAAGCCCAGCCTGTCCGCCGAGTAACCGAAGTAGGGAAACAAAAACCCCGACTGGCGCGTCGTCTTTGCGGGAAACATCGCCCAGGGAAGCCAGACGACGGGAGTGTCGAGAATCTGGAAGGTGCCGTTCTTCAGGGTGCCATAGCCGTCGATGGTGACATCGGCCTGTTTTCCCGTAAAGCGCCAGTCCGCCAGGGGCCCATCGCAGGTCGTTGCCGTGGCATCTTTGATGCGGTAGGTGGCCTCGCCGGATTTCTCGATTTCACTGCCGGTCACATAGAGGTGATTCTTGACGAAGAACATGCGCCCGTCGTGTGTCGTGCCCTCCCTCGTCTCGAGATTCATCTCGATGATTTCGCCCTCCAGGATGTCCCCTTCACTCTGGAGATAGGCGTGGCCGTGGGCCCAGGCGTCGCCGGTCGTCCGGTTCACGGTGACGGAGTCGGCCTTGAGGAAACCGCCCGTGAAGGTGATCACCACGCTGCCCTCTGCGCGGTACGTGTCGGAATCCTGATCATAGGCGAGGCGGTCCGCTTCGATCCGGACAGGTCCCTTCCGGGCCTTTTCCAGGTCGAGACTCGGCTGCCCGCCGGCCGGTGCGGCCAGGAACAGCAGGAGCACGAGGGCAAGCCCCGATGCCCGAAACAGACCCGCAAACCCTTTGGTTTTACGATCACCGGTCATGTTCCGCCAGACCCGGAACCTTTCGAGGAGATGAACAGGGGACGCACCGCCCCCACGAGATAAAGCGATCCGGCCACGCAGACGAAATCCTCCCTGCCGGCCATTTCCAGGGCTTTCCGAACGGCCTCGCGGGGATCCTTGACGGCAGCAACGTTTGCGCTCCATCGAATCGCCTCCGCGGCCATGATCTCCGGAGCCAGCGCACGCTCCTCCGGGGGCCGGGTCAGAATCACCTGATCGGCCAGCGGGGCAAGCCGTCGGATCATCCCCCGCCAATCCTTGTCCGCCAGGATCCCCAACACGAGGATCAGTCTCCGGTACCTGAATCCTTCCAGGGCCCGCTTGAGCGCCGCGGCGCCGGCCGCGTTGTGGGCTCCATCCAGCAGGACCGTGGGGCTCTGCGCCACGATCTCGAGCCGGCCTTCCCAGCGCACGTCCGCAAGGCCTTTTCGAACCGCCTCGTCGCCGATCGCAAACCCTCTGCCGCGCAAGACTCCCAGGGCGCCCAGGGCGCAGGCGATGTTTTCCCTCTGGTGGGGCCCCTTCAGGGCCGTGGCCAGGTTTTTCCCTTCCATCCCCGGGGACCGGAAGTCGAACAGGCCGCCTCTCTTCGCCCGGATTCGGATCTCCCGACCCACTCGCAGCAGGCGCGTCTTCTTTTTCCGGCAGGCGGCCTCCAGAACGTTTAAAACGGGGGACTGTGTGGCCGCCGTGATGCACACGCCGCCCCGACCGATGATCCCCGCCTTCTCCAGGGCAATGTCTTCGAGCCGAGGACCCAGGAATTCGACGTGGTCCATGGCGATGTTCGAAATAACGGAGAGTTCGGGCCGGACGACATTCGTGGCATCGAGCCTGCCGCCCATGCCGACCTCGAGAACGGCCAGGTCCACCCGGCAGCGTGCAAAATGAAGAAAGGCCAGGGCTGTCGTGAATTCGAAGTAGGTCACCCCTTCACGGTTCGCCCTGCGCACCTGACGGATGTGCCGGCGGAGGTCCTCCTCGGGGATCATGGCCCCGTCCACCCGGATTCGCTCCCGGAAATCGACCAGGTGGGGCGACGTGTAGAGCCCGACCCGGTAGCCTGCCTCATGGAGAACGGATGCCAGTGTTGCCGCGATGGAGCCCTTGCCGTTCGTCCCCCCCACGAGGAGGCTTCGATATCGTCGCTGGGGGTTTTCCAGCCTGCCGAGCAGCCTCCTGACGGGCCCGAGGCCCGGCCGGATGCCGGCATCCTTGAGGCTGTCGAGGTATGCGATGGGATCAAGGCTCATGGGTTCCCGGGTTCATGGGCCATGAATTTGTCCATCCTACAGGGCATGTGCCGTATGGCTTTACCCTGTACCCTGGACCCTGTACCCTGTACCCTCTCCGTGCGTCGTCGGCGCAAGTTACCATAGCCCCGCCGCCGCGGGCAACTTCTTTATCGCCGGAAGCGCGCATAAAAAAGGCCACGGGATAAAAATCTCCCATGGCCCTGGTCCTCGTATCGGGCGATCCTCCCCACATTGGGGGCGAAGCTAGGAAGTTAAGAAGAGCGGAAGCTCGGAGGAAAAACGAGATTCCTTTTTCTCTTTTATCCGCTCTTCCTCGCTTCTGCTCTTCCGATGTTCACAGCGTTGAATGCCGAGAACGAAGGCGAGGCAACCAACGGGGCTGCCCTCCCCCCGTCAGGTTACCTAATCAGGGATGACCTTGAAGACTTCATCGCCCGGTCTTGTCCGGTCGGCCACCTTCACGCCGATGTAGTCGCCCACTGCGGCCTTTTCGACCTTCGCGTTGTTGACCTCCATGGATTCGATGACGCTCTCGAAACTCGTCGTGTGGCCCACGATCTTGATCGTGTCGCCCACCTTGAGTTCGCCGGCCGTGATCTTGATCGCTGCGACGCTGGGCTTCGCGAAGAATTTTACAATTTCGCCTACTTTCTCCTCCGCCATGAGTAAAATCCTCCTTTCTTCCAGTTACCTTCGATCGCTGTTTCATATAATTTTTCGCGTTGAAAATCAAGTGATTTGCCGGGAGGGCCCGAAGCGGGCATAAAAAAAGGCAGGGACGAAGGTCCCTGCCCGGGTTGCATGGTATGAAGAAACGGGTTACTCGGCCTTGTCGGCTTCCTTCCTGGCCGTCGCTTTCTTCGGTTTCGCCTCTTTCTCGGCTTTCGCGGCTTTGGGCTTTGCTTCCTTCTTGGCCTTGGGCTCCTTCTTGGCCTTTTCTTCCTTCTTGGCCTTGGGTTCCTTCTTGGCCTTCGGCGCCGCCTTGGCCTTGGCCTCTTTCTTGGCCTTGGACTCCTTCTTTCCCTTCTTCTCCTCGGGCTTGTCCATCAATTCGATAATGGCCATGGGGGCGCTGTCCCCGGCGCGGAAGCCCGTCTTGACAATCCTCGTATAGCCACCCAACCGATTTGCAAAACGGGCCCCGAGTTCGTCAAAGAGCTTCTTCACGACGTCTTTTTCCCGGATCACGGCCGCAGCCTGCCGGCGGGCATGGAGACCTCCCCGCTTGGCCAGGGTGATCATCTTCTCGGCCACGCGCCTCAGCTCCTTCGCCTTGGCATCGGTGGTCTCGATCTTTTCGTGCTTCAGAAACGACGTAACCATATTTCGAAGCATGGCCTCCTTGTGACTGGTCGTCCTGCCAAGCTTTCTTCCGCCTACCCCGTGTCGCATGTTGAACAATTCCTTTCAAAAAAAATACGGTTGAGGCTGTTGACCGGGGGCGCGTCCCGCGAGGGAGCGCAATCCTGTCCGGTTTTTTCCTTGCCGGGAAGCACCGCAGGTGCTTCAAAAAACCCCTTCTGCTGCGTGGCCCTGCATCCAGGCATTTTTGAACGGCCTGGGCTACCCGGGCTTTTACTCGGCGCTTGCGGCCTCATCCCGGTTCTTGGGAGGCCATTCGATCTTCATGCCGAGGGCAAGCCCCATCTCGGAGAGGATCTCCTTGATCTCGTTGAGAGACTTGCGGCCGAAGTTGCGGGTTTTGAGCATCTCCGCTTCCGTCTTCTGCACGAGCTCGCCGATGATGTGGATGCCGGCGTTCTTCAGGCAATTGGCCGACCGCACGGAAAGCTCCAGCTCGTCGACGCTCTTCAGGAGGTTCTCGCTGAGTTTCTCGCTCTGCCCGGCCTCCTCCTGCACCTTCTCCTCCTCGATCTCTTCGAAGTTGATGAAGATGTCGAGCTGATCCTTCAGGATCTTCGCCGCAAAGGCAACGGAGTCTGCAGGCTGCACGCTGCCGTCGGTCCAGACTTCAAGGGTGAGCTTGTCGAAGTCCGTGATCTGGCCCACGCGGGCATGGCTCACGACGTAGCTCACCTTTTTGATGGGCGAGAAGATGGCATCGATGTTGATCGTCCCCTCGGGCTGGTCGGGATCGCGCTCGCGTTTGGCCATGACGTAGCCCTTGCCCATCTTCACGACCATCTCGGCCTTGAGCTTTCCTCCGCTCGTCAGCGTGGCAATGTAGTGATCGGGGTTGAGAACCTCCACGTGGGCATCCGTGATGATGTCCCCTGCCTTGACGGGCCCCGCCTTGGCGGCGTCGATCTTGATGGTACGCGGAACATCGCCGTGGAGCTTCAGGCGAACGCCTTTGAGGTTCAGGATGATGTCCGTCACGTCCTCCTTCACGCCGGGGACGGTGGAGAACTCGTGCAGGACATTGTCAAAACGCACGGACACGATGGCCGCCCCCTGGATGGAAGACAGCAGCACGCGTCGCAGCGAGTTTCCCAGGGTAATGCCGTAGCCCCTCTCGAGGGGCTGCACGGTGAATTCCGCGTAAGATTTGCTTTGGGTCTTCTCGTCGATCTCGATCCGTTTCGGCCGGATCAGGCTGCGCCAGTTTCTCTGCATAATCAATTTTCCCTCAAGCTGTCAGGCTCACGGAGAGCCTGGAAAAGGGTTTCGTCCGAACCTTCCTTGACCGATTACTTGGAGTAAAGTTCGACCACCAGATGCTCCTGGACGGGCATGGTGATGTCTTCGCGTGTCGGGATCGTCTTTACGGCACCCTTGAAGTTGTCCTTGTCCAGCTCCAGCCACCCCGGAATGCCCCTTCGGGCCACTGTTTCCAGGGAGTCGAGGATGGGGAGGACCTTCCTGCTCTTTTCTCTCAGCTCGACGACATCATCCTTTCGGACATTGTATGAGGGAATGTTGACCTTTTTCCCGTTGACGAGGAAATGGCTGTGGCGCACGAGCTGCCGGGCTTCATTCCGGGACGGGGCAAAGCCCAGCCGGAACACCACGTTGTCGAGCCTCCGCTCCAGGAGCATCAGGAGGTTGTAGCCCGTGATGCCTCTCATGCGATCGGCCCGTTCGAAGTAGCCCTTGAACTGCTTCTCGAGCAGCCCGTACATCCTCTTCAGGCGCTGCTTCTCACGAAGCTGGACGCCGTAATCAGAGTGCTTCTTTCTCGCCTGCCCGTGCTCGCCGGGTGCATAGCCCCTCCGCTCGAACGCGCATTTTTCGGTGTAGCAGCGGTCACCCTTAAAAAACAGCTTCAGGCCTTCACGACGGCAAAGCCTGCATTCTGATCCTCTGTAACGTGCCAAGTTGTGCCTCCCTGTAAATTCTCTTGGGTTTATCCTTGTGCGCCTTACACGCGCCGTCTCTTGGGCGGACGGCATCCGTTGTGCGGGATCGGGGTCACGTCGCGGATCAGGCTGATCGTCAGCCCCGCCGCCTGCAGTGCCCTCAGGGCCGACTCGCGGCCCGACCCGGGGCCCTTCACGTAGACCCGGACGGAGCGGAGACCCTGCTCCTTCGCCTTGCGCACCGCACTCTCGGCGGCCATCTGGGCCGCAAACGGGGTCCCCTTCCGGGAACCCTTGAACCCCGACATCCCGGACGACGCCCAGGAGATGACATTCCCGGTCAGGTCGGTGATGGTAACGATGGTGTTATTGAATGTCGACTGGATGTGGGCAATCCCCTCGGGGACATTCTTTTTCTCGCGCTTCTTTCCGGTCTTTCTCCTCGGACTGGCCATGGATCCTCCAGGTCATCACATTACGTGGTTACTTTTTCTTGCCGGCAATCGCCCGGCGGGGCCCCTTGCGCGTCCGGGCATTCGTGTGCGTGCGCTGGCCGCGGCTGGGCAGACCCTTTCGGTGCCGCAGGCCCCGGTAGGTCCCGACGTCCATGAGCCGCTTGATCGACATGGAAATGTCCCGGCGGAGGTCCCCCTCCACCTTGTGCTCCTTGTCGATGACATTGCGGATCGCCGTCACTTCCGCATCGGTGATCTGGTCCGTCTTCGTCTCGTAGGCAATGCCCGCTTCGCGGAGGATTTCCCGCGATTTGGAGCGGCCGATCCCGTAGATGTACGTCAGGGCGATCTCCATGCGCTTGTTTTTGGGTAGGTCAACGCCTGCTATTCTTGCCACTGCTCGGGCCTCCTCGAATGGTCTTGTGTTATCCCTGGCGCTGCTTGTGCTTCGGGTTTTCGCAAATCACCCGGACGACGCCGTGGCGTTTGATGATCTTGCACTTGTCGCACATCTTTTTCACTGATGGTCTTACTTTCACGACGCATACCCCTTTTGTCGATCGGCCTGATGCCGTTTCACACCCTACTTCGACCGGTAGGTGATCCGCCCCCGTGTCAGGTCGTAGGGAGAGAGTTCGATGGTCACTTTGTCGCCCGGGAGGATCTTGATGAAATGCATCCGCATCTTTCCCGAGATGTGGGCGAGCACGCGGTGCCCGTTTTCCAGTTCCACCCGGAACATGGCGTTCGGCAGAGTCTCGACGACCGTGCCTTCCACCTCGATAGGTTCTTCTTTTGCCATATGCTCCCTGCGCTCAGCCGATCCTGCTCAGGATGACCGGCCCGTTTTCCGTGATGGCCACCGAGTGCTCGAAATGGGCCGACAGTTTCCCGTCGGCCGTCACCACCGTCCAGCCGTCGCGGAGGATATCCACCCGGTAGGTCCCCTCGTTGACCATGGGCTCGATGGCGAAGGCCATGCCCGGCTTCAACTCGACCCCCCGGCCGCCCGTTCCGTAATTGGGAACCTGCGGGTCCTCGTGGAGGCTCTTGCCGATGCCGTGCCCGACGAGATCGCGGACCACGGAATAGCCTGAGGCTTCGACGTGACCCTGAATGGCCGCGGAGATGTCGCCGATGCGGTTCCCCGCCTTGACCTCCGCGATACCCCTGTAAAGAGCCTCTTCCGTTATCTTGAGCAGCCTCCTGGCCGCGGGGGTGATCTCCCCCACAGGCACGGTGACAGCCGCATCCCCGTAGTAGCCGTCGTTGAGGATGCCGAAATCCAGGCTGACGATATCGCCCTCCTTCAACTCCCTCTCCGAGGGCATCCCGTGCACCACCTCGCTGTTGACCGACGTGCACAGGGAGTAGGGGTAACCCCGGTATCCCTTGAAGGCCGGCCGGGCGCCCTTCTTCAGGGCCAGCTCCTCGCTCAGCCTGTCCAGCTCGATCGTTTTGACCCCCGGCCTGATCTTCTTCCTGAGTTCCTCCAGGATCGCGGCGACGATGGCGTTGCTCTTTCTCATCTTTTCAATCTCGGAACGAGATTTCAAGATGATCATGATTTGTCCTCCTTATCGCCGCTTCGCCAGGCGCCCTTTCTTGAGGAACCCCTCGTACTGCCGCGCCAACAAATGCGTCTCGATCTGCCCCGCCGTGTCGAGGGCCACGCCCACGATGATCAACAGTGCCGTCCCGCCGAAGTAGAAGGGTACGTTGAAGTAGACCATGAGAATGCTCGGCAGCACGCAGACCGCGGAGACATAGATGGCCCCGCTGAAGGTCAGGCGGCTCAGCACGTGGTCGATGTATTCGGCCGTCTTCTTCCCCGGCCGGATGCCCGGTACGAAGCCCCCGTGCTTTTTCATGTTCTCGGCCACGTCCGTCGGGTTGAACACGACGGCCGTGTAGAAAAAGCAGAAGAAGACGATGAACGCGACGTAGAGCGCCTCGTAAAAGAAGGCCCCCGGTACCAGCGAGTCGGACACCCACTTCATCCACGGGTGCGGGATGAACTGGGCCAGGGTTGCCGGGAACATGATGATCGACGACGCGAAGATGGGCGGGATGACGCCCGAGGTGTTGATCTTGAGCGGCAGGTGCGTCGTCTGTCCGCCGTACATTTTTCTCCCCACGATCCGCTTCGCGTACTGCACGGGGATGCGGCGCTGCCCCGTCTCCATGAACACGATGAAGCCGACTACGGCCACCATGAACACGGCCAGGAAGATCACGGCCAGGATTCCCATTTCCCCCGTGGACACGAGCCGGAAAGTGTTGATCACGCCCTCCGGGCCCCGGCAGACGATGCCGGCAAAGATGATGAGCGAGATCCCGTTGCCGATCCCGCGCTCGGTGATCTGTTCGCCCAGCCACATGATGAAGGCCGTGCCGGCCGTGAGCGTGATGACCGTCATGAGACGGAAACCCCAGCCGGGAGCGATCACGATGGAGGCCCCCGTCGGGCCCGCCATATTTTCGAGGCCCACGGCGATCCCGAATCCCTGGATGAGGGAAAGGACCACCGTCCCGTAGCGGGTGTACTGGGTGATCTTGCGGCGCCCGGCCTCGCCTTCCTTCGACAGCCTCTCCAGGTGCGGAATGGCGATCGTGAGCAGCTGCAGGATGATGGAGGCGCTGATGTAGGGCATGATCCCCAGCGCAAACACCGAGAGATTGCTGAGAGCTCCTCCCGCAAACAGGTCAAAGAGCCCCAGGAGCGACCCCTTGGCCTGGTCGAAAAATGCGGCCAGCGCCGTCGTATCGATGCCGGGCGTGGGCACATGGGCCCCGACCCGGTAAACGCCCAACAGCAGGAACGTGAATGCGATACGCTTCTGGAGCTCCGGGATCTTCTGTATGTTTTTCAGTCCGCCGATCAAATCCGATATCCTCTTACCCGATGACTTCGACCTTGCCGCCGGCAGCCTCGATCTTCTCCTTCGCGGCCTGGCTGATGGCATTCACCCTCACGGTGAGGGCCTTCTCGATCGTCCCCTTGGCGAGGATCTTGATCCCGTCGCCCGTCTTTCGGATCACGCCGCCTGCCAGCAGGGCCGCCGCATCGACGGGCACCTCGCCGGAGAAGCGGTTGAGCTCACCGAGATTGACGATGACGATCTCCTTGCGGAAGAGGTTCTTGAAGCCCTTCTTGGGGAGCCGGCGCGAAAGCGGCATCTGGCCTCCCTCGTAGCCCGGCCTGGAGTTGTGGCCCGAGCGGGCCTTGAGGCCCTTGTGACCCTTCGTGGAGGTCCCGCCGTGGCCGGAACCGTCGCCACGGCCGATCCTCTTTCTTTTCTTTCTCGAGCCCTCGGGGGGCCTCAGTTCGCTCAGATTCATTGCGTTCACCCGCTGATTTCTTCTACGGCAACAAGATGGCTCACCTTGCCGACCATTCCCCGGATCTCGGGGGTGTCCTTGAGCGTCACGCTCCGGTTCATCCGGACGAGCCCCATCCCGCGCAGCACCTTGCGCTGCTTCTCGGGCCGCCCGATGTAGCTCTTCACCAGTGTAATCTTCAGTTTCTTTTCCACGGTCCGTTCCTTCCGGGAATCGTCTAGATGTCCGCCACGTCTTTGCCCCTCAACGCCGCAATCTGGCCGGCGGTTCGGAGCCTGCGGAGCCCGTTGAGGGTCGCCTTGACGAGGTTGTGGGGGTTGTGGGAGCCCAGGCACTTCGTGAGCACGTTCTGCACACCGGCCACTTCCAGCACGGCGCGAACGGCGCCGCCTGCGATGAGGCCCGTACCTTCCGAGGCGGGCTTCAGCATGACCCGGCCCGCACCGAATTCCCCGACGATCTCGTGGGGGATCGTGCGGTTGCCGATGGAGACCTTCGCCATGCTCTTGCGGGCCTTCTCCATCCCCTTGCGGATCGCCTCGGGAACCTCGTTGGCCTTGCCCAGGCCCGCGCCCACGGAACCCTTGCCGTCACCGACGACGACGATGGCGCTGAATCGGAACCGCCGGCCGCCCTTCACGACCTTGGCCGTCCGGTTGATGGCCACGACCCGGTCCAGGATCTCCGTTTCTTCCACCATGAATTCTTTTCTGTCCCTGTCCAACGGTAACTCCCTCTTGTGAGTTTCGGTGTCTAGAATTTCAGACCGGCTTCCCTTGCGCCATCGGCCAGGGCTTTCACCCGGCCGTGATAGAGGAAGGAGCCGCGGTCGTACACGGCCGCGTCGATCTTCATGGCCAGAAGCTTCTTCGCCATGAGTTTGCCCACCTCGGCGGCGGCGGCCGTCTTCTTCATCTTCGCGATCGTCTCGACGATCTCCTTGCTGCGCGTGGACGCCTCGGCCACCGTGCGTCCCGCCTCGTCGTCGACGGCCTGAACGTAGATGTGCCGGGCGCTGCGGAACACGGCAAGGCGAGGACGTTCGGCCGTGCCGGCAACCTTGCCCCGGATGCGCTTCTTGCGCTTATCCCTGACCTTCTGGATCTTCTTCGCTGACGATAACAATGTTCTGCCCTCTTTGCGATGAGTGGGTTAAAAACCGCAACGCCTTACGCGCCTGCGGACTTGCCGACCTTGCGCCGCACGACTTCGCCCGCGTAACGGATCCCCTTGCCCTTGTAGGGCTCGGGTTTGCGCTTGCCCCGGATCTCTGCGGCAACGCGGCCCACCAGTTCCTTGTCGATTCCGGAGACGGTGAGGTTTACCAGTTTCTCGATTTTCACGGCGACCCCCTGCGGGACCTCGTAGGTGATGGGCACCGAGTAGCCCACGAACAGCTTGAGCGTCGTGCCCGCCAGCTCCGCGCGGAAGCCCACGCCGGAGATCTCGAGGCCCTTCGTGAAGCCCGCGCTCACCCCCGTGATCATGTTGGCGATGAGGGTCCGATGCAGGCCGTGCAGGGCCCCGGCCCGCCGGCCCTCGTGGGTGGTCTTCACGGCGAGGGTCTTGCCCTCCTGGACGATCTCGATGTCCCGGGGCAGCGCCCTCGAGAGATTCCCCTTGGGTCCCGAGACCTTGATCTCGCCGCCGGCCACCGCGACCGTCACCTTGTCCGGCAGGGCGATGATTTTTTTCCCGATTCGTGACATGGATGTCTCTCCTGATTTGGGCTTACCAGATGTTGCAGATGATCTCGCCGCCCACGTTCTGCAGCCTGGCTTCCTTGTCCGTCATGATCCCCCGGGGCGTCGACACGATGGCCACCCCGAACCCGTTGAACACCTTGGGGATTTTCTTGCTCGATACGTAGATCCGCCGGCCCGGTTTGCTCACCCGCTGGAGGTCCTGGATGACGCGCTCCTTCGTGTCCGTGTACTTGAGGTAGATCTTGAGGATGTCCTTCTTGTTTTGGTCCTTCTTCACGTCGAACCCGCTGATGTAGCCGGTCCGCTTCAGGACCTTCACGATCTCCAGGTTCACCCTCGAGAGCTGGGCGTTCACGCTCCGGAACTTCATCCGGTTGGCGTTACGGACTCTCGTCATCATATCCGCAATAGGATCGGTCATACCCATAAAAGCGTCTCCTCGCTGTCTACCAGCTCGACTTGATCACGCCCGGGATTTCTCCCCACGAAGCGTACTTGCGCAGGCAGATGCGGCACATGTTGAACTTGCGGTAGTACGCACGGGGTCTCCCGCAGATCGGGCAGCGATTGTACTCCCGGACGGAGAATTTCTTCTGCCTCTTCGCTTTTGCAATCAAGGATTTCTTTGCCAAGGTGTTCCTCCGTTTTGAATCCTAATTCCTGAAGGGCATTCCCATGAGCTTCAGCAGATGCCGGGCTTCCTCATCGGTCCTCGCCGTCGTGACGATGACCACGTTCATGCCCTTGACCTTGTCGATCTTGTCGTAGTCGATCTCGGGGAAGATGAACTGCTCCTTGATCCCCATGGCGAAGTTGCCGCGGCCGTCGAAGGAGCTGGGCGAAATGCCCCGGAAGTCACGGATGCGGGGGAGGGCCACGTTCACCAACCGGTCGAAGAACTCGTACATGCGCTCCTGGCGAAGGGTGACCATGCTTCCGATGGACATGCCCTTGCGCAGCTTGAAGGTGGCGATGGACTTGCGGGCCTTCGTGATGACCGCCTTCTGGCCCGTAAGGGCCCCGATCTCCGCCGACGCGCTCTCGAGGATCTTGATGTTCTGAATTGCCTCGCCCAGGCCCATGTTCACGATGATCTTCTCCAGCCGGGGCACCTGCATGGTGCTCGTGTAGCCGAACTGCTTCATCATGGCCGGGACGACTTCGCTCTTGTAGTGGTCTTTCAGTCTTGCCATTGTTTTATCCCCGGTTTACTGGTCGAGCTGCTCGTTGCACTTGCGACAGAAGCGCACCTTCTTGCCGTCCTCGAGGGTCTTGAATCCGACGCGGACACCGGTCGCGCACTTCGCGCAGACGGGAGTGACATTGGAGGCGTCCAGCGGGGCCTCCTTCTCCATGATCCCTCCCTTGCTCTTCTGATCGGGCCGCTGGTGCCGCTTGATCATGTTGAGCTTCTCGATCACGACTCGCTTCCCGTCGGCGAGGATTTTCGTGACCTTGCCGGTCTTGCCCTTTTCCCTGCCGGCGATGATTTTGACCGTGTCGCCTTTTTTCAATCGGTTCGTCTGCATGGTCGTTTCCTGTTCCCTGCGGCTCACAGCACTTCCGGAGCCAGCGAGATGATCTTCATGAACTGCTTGGCGCGAAGCTCGCGGGCCACGGGCCCGAAGATGCGCGTTCCCACGGGCTCCATCTGGTTGTTGATGAGCACCGCCGAATTGTCATCGAATTTCAGGAACGTCCCGTCGGGCCGCCGGACCTCCTTCTTCGTCCGGACGACAACGGCCTTCATGACGTCGCCCTTCTTCACCTTCGCGTTGGGGATGGCTTCCTTGACGGAAACCGTGATCACATCCCCCACGGTGGCAAAACGCTTCCGCGATCCTCCCAGCACGCCGATGCAGGACACTTTCTTCGCGCCCGAGTTATCTGCGGCATTCAAAATGGTTCGCATCTGAATCATATCGACACCCCGTTTCTACCCTGCCTGTTTGCGACCCCGGGCTACTTCGCCTTCTCCAGGATCTCGCGCACTCTCCAGCGCTTATCCCGGCTCAGAGGACGGGACTCCACGATCATGACCGTGTCGCCGATGCCGCACTCGTTGCGCTCGTCATGGGCCTTGTACTTCTGGTGCTGCCGCATGTACTTCCGGAAGCCCGTGTGCTTGACGAGCCGCTCCGTCTTCACGACGACGGTCTTGTCCATCTTGTTGCTGACGACGACTCCCTTGATGGTCCGCTTGTTGCCCCTCTGGTCCATACCTATTTCTGCAACTCCTTCCGCTTCATGACGGTTTTGATGCGGGCGATGTCCCTGCGGACATTCTTCAGCGCCGCGGGGGAGTCCAGCTGCCCCGTCGTGTGCCGGATTTTCAACTTGAAGAGCTCGTCCGTGAGGTCCCGATGTTTCATCTGGAGCTCATCGATCGTGAGATCCCTGATTTCCTTAATCTTCATTGAAGATATCCCTCGTTAGAAATTTCGTCGGAATGGACAGCTTGTTGGCCGCCAACCGGAAGGCCTCCTTGGCCACGTCCAGGGTCACGCCCTCCATTTCGTACATCACGGTGCCGGGCTTCACGATCGCGATCCACCCTTCCGGGGCGCCCTTGCCTTTTCCCATGCGGGTCTCGGCGGGCTTCTTCGTGAAGGACTTGTGGGGGAAGATCCGGATCCAGATTTTGCCTCCGCGCTTGATGTGGCGCGTCATGGCGACACGGGCGGCCTCGATCTGCTGGGCCGTGATGCGGCCCGGCGCCAAGGCCTGGAGACCGTACTCGCCGAAAGAGACCTGGCTTCCCCGGGTGGCCTTGCCGCCCAGATTGCCCTTCTGGAGCTTTCTGTACTTGATTCGTTTCGGGCTTAACATCGTCTATGTCTCCTCGTAACCGGTTGCCGCCGTCCTAGGCGCTGACCTGCTTCTTGTCGGGCAGCACATCCCCGTGATAGATGAGCACCTTGACCCCGATGGCCCCGTAGGTCGTCCGCGCCTCGGCAAAGCCGTAGTCGATGTCGGCCCGCAGGGTGTGCAGGGGCACCTTGCCCTCGCGGTACCATTCCGTCCGGGACATCTCCGCGCCGCCCAGCCTGCCCGAGCAGGTGATGCGGATCCCCTTGGCGCCGAACTTCAGGGCGGAGGTGACGCTCTTCTTCATGGCCCGCCGGAATGCGATCCTCCGCTCGAGCTGCAGGGCCACGTTCTCGGCCACGAGCTGGGCGTCGATCTCGGGCTTGCGGACTTCCATGATGTTGATGATCGTCTCGCCGCCCGTCATGCCGTCGAGGTCCTTCTTGAGCTTCTCGATCTCGGATCCCTTCTTGCCGATGATGATGCCGGGGCGGGCGGCATGGATGTTCACCTTTGCCTTGTCGGCGGCCCGCTCGATCTCGATCTTCGAGATGCCCGCGTGGTAGAATTTTTTCTTCAGGAACTTCCGGAGCTTGATGTCCTGGTGGACGAGGTCGCCGTACTTCTTCTCGGCGAACCACTTCGAGCTCCAGCCCTTGTTGATCCCCAGCCTCAATCCGATCGGGTTTACCTTCTGACCCAAGATGAAATCCTCCTTCGCGCTACTGCTCGTCGAGTACGACGGTGATATGGCTCATCCGGCGCTTGATGGGCGCCACGCGTCCCATGGTCTTGGCCTTGTGTCGCTTCAGGGCCGGTCCCTGGTCCACGAAGATCTCTTTCACGAAGAGGATCTTCTCGTCGATGTTCGGGTTCTGCGTCGCGTTGGCCAGGGCGCTCTTGAGCACCTTCCCGACGAGCCCGGCGGCGCGCTTGCGCGAAAACGCCAGGACCCGGCCGGCCTCTTCGACCTTCATCCCCCGGACGAGGTCTACGACGAGCCTCGCTTTCTGCGGCGATATCCTCACGAACTTTGCAACAGCTTTTGCTTCCATGACGTACCTATCTCCGGTTTTCCGGTTTCACCGCCAGCGGCGATTACTTGCGCACCTTGGTCTTGCGGTCGCCGGCGTGGCTGTAGAACGTCCTCGTCGGCGCGAACTCCCCGAGCTTGTGGCCCACCATGTTCTCCGTGACGAACACCGGGATGAACTTCTTGCCGTTGTGCACGGCAAAGGTGTGCCCGATGAACTCCGGGGTCACGGTGGAGCGGCGCGACCAGGTCTTGATGACTCCCCGGTCCCCGCCCGCATCGGCTCTCCGGACCTTCTCCGCAAGCTTCGCCTCGATATACGGACCTTTCTTGACTGAGCGTGCCACTATTTCTTATCCCTCTTCTTGATGATGTATTTATCCGTGGTCTTGTTCTTGCGCGTCTTGTAGCCCTTCGTCGGCACGCCCCAGGGGGAGCAGGGGTGACGGCCGCCCGAGGTCTTTCCCTCGCCGCCGCCCATCGGGTGGTCGATGGGGTTCATGGCGACACCGCGCACCTTCGGTCGCTTGCCCGCCCAGCGGGTGCGTCCCGCCTTGCCGGCGCTGATGCCTTCGTGCGTCACGTTGCCCACCTGGCCGATCGTCGCCTTGCACTCGATGTGGACCTTCCGGACTTCGCCGGAGGGAAGCCTCACCTGCGCATAGGCGCCTTCCTTGGCCATGAGTTGTGCATAGGTGCCGGCCGAGCGGACCATCTGGGCGCCCTTTCCGGGGCGAAGCTCGATGTTGTGGATGAGCGAACCCAGGGGGACATGCCGCAGCGGCATGGTGTTGCCGGGCTTGATGTCGGCGGAGGCGCTGGTGATGACCGGGTCGCCCACCTTGAGGTCGACGGGGGCCACGATGTAGCGCTTCTCGCCGTCGGCGTAGCTCACGAGCGCAATCCGCGCCGATCGGTTCGGGTCGTACTCGATGGTTTTCACCTTCGCCGGGATGTCCGTCTTCTCGCGGCGGAAGTCCACCACGCGGTACTTGCGCTTGTGCCCGCCGCCGCGGTGGCGGCTCGTCACGCGGCCGGCGTTGTTGCGTCCGCCCGTTTTCTTGACCGGCTTCGTGAGGCCCTTCTCGGGCTCCGCAGAGGTGATCTCCTCGAAGGTCGAGTAGGTCTGGTACCTTCGGGCCGGTGTTGTCGGCTTCATGGTCTTGATCGCCATCGGTCGTTGTCCTTATCCTAGACTTTGTCGAATATCTCGATCGAACTGCCGGGCGCCACGGTGACTATGGCTTTCTTCCAGTCGCTCTTCTTTCCCATGAGGCGCCCATAGCGCTTCTTCTTCCCCAGGACGTTCAGGGTCCGCACGTCGGTCACCTTCACCTTGAAGAGCTTTTCCACGGCCTTCTCGATCTCGATCTTGTTGGCGCGCGGGTCCACTTCGAAGATGTACTGGTTGCCTTCGCGCATGACGGTCGTCTTTTCGGTCACGAGCGGCCGTCGGATGATCTGATGAAGTTCCATTATGCCAGCGCCCCCTCTATTTTTGGGATCGAGGGCTCCAGAAGCACGAGGCTGTCGTACTTCAGGAGGTCGTAGACGTTGATGCCCTCGCATCGCATCATTTTCACACCGGGGAGGTTCCGGGATGACTTCTCGAGGACCTCGCTTGCGCGATCGATCACGACGAGGGTCTTCTTGAGCCCGAAGAGGTCGAGGACCTCCTTGAACGTCTTCGTCTTCACCTCGGCCAGCGGGAAATCTTTCAGCACCAGGAGCTTTTCCTCCTTCACCTTCATGCTGAGCGCCGAGATGAGGGCGAGCCTGCGAACCTTTTTGGGCACCGTGAAGGAGTGGTCCCGGGGTGTGGGTCCGAAGACCGTGCCGCCGCCTCTCCAGAGGGGGGAACGGGTCGTACCCGCGCGGGCCCGTCCGGTTCCTTTCTGGCGCCAGGGCTTCTTGCCGCCGCCGCGGATTTCGCTGCGCTCCTTGGTGTCATGGGTGCCCTGCCGCTTCGCGGCCATCTGCATCCGGACGACCTCGTAGATGACGTCCCGGTTGACCTCGGCCCCGAAGACGGCGTCATTCAGCGCCACCTCGGCCACCTTGTTTTTCTTGATATCGTATACACTCACCAACGGCATGGCTTCATTCACTCCAGTTGTTTCTCAGCTCTTTTTGACGGCGTTCTTGATCACGACGATCCCGTTCTTGCTTCCCGGGACGGCCCCCTTCACGAGAATGACGTTCAGCTCGGGGCGCACCCCCATGATGAGGAGGTTCTGCACCGTCTTGCGCACATCGCCCATGTGACCCGGCAGCCGCTGCCCCTTGAACACGCGGGAGGGAGCGGCGCTTGCCCCGATGGAGCCGGGCGCCCGGTGGAACATGGAGCCGTGGCTCGCCTTGCCGCCGCGGAAGCCGTGCCGTTTCACGCCGCCGGCAAATCCCCGTCCCTTGCTCGTCCCGGTGACATCGACGAAGTCGCCCACCGCGAAGATGGACGCCGTCAGCTCCTGCCCCGGCTCGAGTTCGACGGCCGCCCGGGTCTTGAATTCGCGCAGCACCCGGAAGAACCCCCGGTCGGCTTTTGCGAAGTGGCCCTGCAGGGGCTTCGTCACGTTTTTCTGCCGTTTGCGGTCAAAACCGAGCTGGATGGCATTGTAGCCGTCCGTCTCTTCGGTCTTTTTCTGTATCACGACACAGGGGCCCGCCTCGATCACCGTGACGGGAACCGAGGCCCCGTCGGCGGCGAAGATCTGGGTCATCCCCAACTTTCTTCCGATTAATCCCTTTTCCATAGCATCCACTTCCGCGTCGCTGTGCGTGAGAGGACGAAAAAGGAGATGGACCTGAGGACAACCCGTCCATCTCCGTGTCGTCACGCGTTACAACTTGATTTCCACGTCGACACCGGCGGACAGATCCAGTTTCATCAGGGCGTCCACCGTGGCCTGCGTGGGATCAATGATGTCGATGAGCCGCTTGTGAGTCCGGACCTCGAACTGCTCCCGGGACTTCTTGTCCACGTGGGGCGAGCGGTTCACGCAGAACTTGTTGATCATCGTGGGAAGCGGGATGGGGCCCGCAACGCGGGCGCCCGTGCGTTTCGCCGTATCCACGATGTCCTCGGCGGACCGGTCCAGCAGCTTGTAGTCGTACGCCTTCAGACGGATTCGAATCTTCTGATCAGCCATGAGCCGTTATCTAACCTCGCTTACTCGATGATCTCGCTGATGACGCCGGCGCCCACGGTCTTGCCGCCCTCGCGGATGGCGAACCGGAGCTGCAGCTCCATGGCGATGGGGGTGATGAGGACCACTTCCATCTCCACGTTGTCGCCGGGCATGATCATCTCGACGCCCGCCGGAAGGGAGGTGACACCCGTCACGTCGGTGGTGCGGAAGTAGAACTGGGGCCGGTAGCCGGAGAAGAACGGCGTGTGGCGCCCGCCCTCTTCCTTCGTCAGGACGTAGACCTGGGCCTTGAACTTCGTGTGGGGCGTGATCGAGCCGGGCTTGGCCACGACCTGTCCGCGCTCCACTTCCTCGCGCTTCGTGCCGCGCAGCAGCACGCCGATATCGTCGCCGGCGCGCCCCTCGTCGAGGGTCTTGCGGAACATCTCGACGCCCGTGCATACCGTCTTGAAGGTCGGCCGGATGCCGATGATCTCCACTTCGTCGCCCGTGCGGACGATCCCGCGATCCACGCGGCCCGTCACGACGGTGCCGCGGCCGGAGATGCTGAAGACGTCGCCGACGGGCATCAGGAAGGGCTTGTCAAGGTCGCGCTGCGGCTCGGGGATGTAGCTGTCGACGGCATCCATGAGCTCGAAGACGCACTTGGCATCGGGCGAGTTGGCGTCGTCGGTCTCCAGGGCCTTGAGGGCGGAGCCGCGGATGATGGGCGTCTTGTCGCCGGGGAAGGCGTACTTCGTGAGCAGCTCCCTGAGCTCGAGCTCGACGAGGTCGAGAAGCTCGGGGTCGTCGACGAGGTCGACCTTGTTCATGAAGACGAGCATGTAGGGAACCTGCACCTGGCGGGCCAGCAGGATGTGCTCGCGCGTCTGGGGCATGGGACCTTCGGAGGCCGCCACGACGAGGATGGCGCCGTCCATGTGGGCCGCGCCCGAGATCATGTTCTTGATGTAGTCGGAGTGCCCCGGGCAGTCAACGTGGGCATAGTGGCGCTTGGCCGTCTCGTACTCCACGTGGGCGATATTGATGGTCACGCCGCGCTCCTTTTCCTCGGGCGCGTTGTCGATCATATCAAAGGACATAAACTGGGCCAATCCCTTGGAAGCGAGGTGCTTCGTGATCGCAGCGGTCAATGTGGTCTTACCGTGGTCGACGTGTCCAATCGTCCCGATATTGACATGCGGCTTCGTCCTTTCGAATTTTTTCTTAGCCATCTCCAGTTACCTCCTTCATGCTTTCCGTATCAATCGATGTTGTGTTAATTGGCCCTGTGCCTCAGTTCTTTCTTTTCGATGATGTCCCTGGCCTTCTCCTCCGACACGGTCGCGTAGTTCAAAAACTGCATCGTGTAGGTGGCTCGTCCCTGCGTCTTGGACCGCAGGTCCGTGGCGTAGCCGAACATTTCGGCGAGCGGCACTTCGGACTGGATCGCCTCGGAGCCCGGCCTGGACTCGATGGAGACGATCTTTCCGCGCCGCGAGGTCAGATTCCCGATGACGTCCCCCAGGTATTCCTTGGGAACAATGACCTCGACGGACATGATGGGCTCCAGCAGGACCGGGTGGGCCCGCTTCACCCCGCTCTTGAATCCCATGGAGGCGGCGATCTTGAATGCCAGCTCCGACGAATCCACCTCGTGGTAGGAGCCGTCCACGACGGCCACCTTTACATCCACGATGGGGTAGCCGGCCAGCACCCCCTCCTCCATCGCCTCGATGATTCCCTTTTCGACGGCCGGGATGAACTCCCGGGGAACCGCGCCGCCGACGATCTTGTTTTCAAACAGGAGCCCCTTGCCCGACTCGTTGGGTGCGACCTCGAGCCACACATGGCCGAACTGGCCGCGGCCCCCGGACTGCCGGACGAACTTTCCTTCCGTTCGGACAGCCTTGCGGATCGTCTCCTTGTAGGCCACCTGCGGCGTGCCGATATTGGCGCCCAGGCTGAACTCCCTCGAGAGGCGGTCCACGATGATCTCCAGGTGGAGCTCGCCCATCCCCGAGATCAGCGTCTGCCCCGTTTCCCGGTCCACCCGGACCCTGAAGGAGGGGTCCTCCTTCTGGATCTTGTCCAGGGCGACGCCCATCTTCTCCTCGTCGGCCCTCGTCTTCGGCTCGATGGCGATGGCGATGACCGGCTCGGGGAAGACCAAGGTCTCGAGCACGATCAGCTCACCGGGGCTGCAGAGCGTGTCGCCCGTCGTCGTCGACGAGAGGCCCACGGCGGCCACGATGTCGCCCGTGCGGGCTTCCTTGATGTCTTCGCGCTTGTTGGCGTGCATCTTGAGGATGCGGCCGATGCGCTCTCGTTTTTTCTTCGTTGCGTTGAAAATGTAGGAACCCGCGTTGAGCACTCCCGAGTAGACCCGGAAGTAGGTCAGCTGCCCGACGTAGGGGTCCGTGACAATTTTGAAAGCGAGCGCAGCGAAAGGCTCGTCGTCGCTTGCCACCCGCAGGACCTCGGCGTCTTTTTTCCCCTTTCCCGCGACCGGCGGCAGATCCGCAGGCGAGGGGAGGAAATCGACGACCGCGTCCAGGAGCGGCTGGATCCCTTTGTTCTTGAAAGCGGCACCGCAACACACCGGGACGACCTTCAGGGAGAGGGTCTGTCTCCGGAGGGCGGCCAGGATCTCCTCGCGGGAGACCTCTTCGCCTTCCAGGTATTTCTTCGCGATCCCGTCATCGAAGTCGGCCAGGGACTCGATGAGTCGTTCCCGGGCTGCCCGGGCCTCTTCTCCGATCCCGGCCGGGATGGCCCGGATGGAGAACTCCGCCCCGTGGCCGTCGACGTCGTACATCATCGCCTGCATTCCGATGAGATCGACGATGCCCCGAAATTTCTCTTCGGCGCCGATCGGAATCTGGATCGGCACGGCATTGGCGCCCAGCCTCTCCCGGATCATCTCGACGGCCTTTACGAACTCGGCCCCCACGCGGTCCATCTTGTTGATGAAGGCGATGCGGGGCACCCGGTAGCGGTCGGCCTGCCTCCACACGGTCTCGGACTGGGGCTCGACGCCCTCGACGGCCGTGAACAGCGCCACGGCTCCGTCGAGAATGCGGAGAGAACGCTCCACCTCGATCGTGAAGTCCACGTGGCCCGGCGTGTCGATGATGTTGACGCGGCAGTTGCGCCAGGAGCATGTGGTGGCCGCGGAGGTGATCGTGATTCCCCGCTCCTGCTCCTGCTCCATGAAGTCCATCACGGCGGTGCCGTCGTGGACTTCCCCCATCTTGTAGGAGATGCCCGTGTAGTAGAGGATGCGCTCGGTCACGGTCGTTTTACCCGCATCAATGTGAGCCATGATGCCGATGTTACGGACATTCTGTAGTGCCGTTTCCCGTGCCACGCTGAAACACCCTGATATTGTAAAAGAGCTGTTGCTTAGAATCTATAGTGGGCGAAGGCCTTGTTGGCCTCGGCCATCTTGTGGACATCCTCGCGCTTCTTCACGGAGGCGCCACGGTTCTGTGCTGCGTCCATGAGCTCGCCGGCGAGCTTTTCCCGCATCGTCTTTTCCGCCCGGGACATGGAGTTGGAGATGATCCAGCGGAACGCCAGGGCCTGCCTGCGGCCCGGGGCCACCTCCGTGGGAACCTGGTAGGTGGCGCCGCCGACACGGCGGGAGCGCACCTCGATGACGGGCTTCACGTTGTCGAGGGCCTTCTCGAAGACCCCCAGCGGAGAATCCTTCATCCGTTTTTCAATGATATCGAAAGCCCCGTAGAGAATGCTCTCGGCGGTGCTCTTCTTGCCCTGCTTCATCAGGCTGTTGACGAACTTCGCCGCGAGTACGCTGCCGTGCTTCGCATCGGGCGTGATTTTTCGTTTCTGTATCTCTCGTCGTCTTGGCATTCTGCTAACCCTATCAACTCGGCTTTTTGGCGCCGTATTTCGAGCGGCTCTGCTTGCGGTCCTGAACGCCGACGGCATCCAGGGTGCCCCGGACGATGTGGTAACGAACACCGGGAAGGTCCTTCACGCGGCCACCCCGCACGAGAACAACCGAGTGCTCCTGGAGGTTGTGGCCGATGCCCGGGATGTAGGCGGTCACCTCGTAGCCGCTCGTGAGGCGGACACGAGCCACCTTGCGCAGCGCCGAATTGGGCTTCTTGGGTGTGGTCGTGTAGACGCGGACACAGACGCCGCGCCGCTGCGGGCAAGATACCAGCGCAGGGGCTGTCGTCTTCTTCCGGACCTGCTGCCTGCCTTTTCGCACTAACTGGTTGATCGTCGGCATGAAACTCCTTCTATCCCTTTCTGTCCAAATTGAAGGGTCTTGCGAAAGCTTGATTTTCTATCAATTAGCCGCCTCGATGTCAAGTATTTTCTGCTGTTCCTGTTCACTTTCTTCACCAACCCCCTCGACCACCATGCCGAGCTTCTTGTACAGCGGAAGCCCGGAGCCGGCCGGGATGAGACGGCCCATGATCACATTCTCTTTGATTCCGCGCAGATAGTCGATCTTTCCGGCCAGCGCCGCCTCGGTGAGCACGCGGGTCGTCTCCTGGAAGGAGGCCGCCGAGATGAAGCTTTGCGTCGAGAGCGACGCCTTCGTGATCCCCAGCAGGATGGGCTCGCCGATGGCGGGCTTGCCGCCCTTTTCCATGACCCGGTCGTTTTCCTCCTGGAAGCGGCCCTTCTCGACCTGCTCGTCGGCAAGGAACGTCGTGTCGCCGGGGTCGGCAACCCTCACCCGGCGGAGCATCTGCCGGACGATGATCTCGATGTGCTTGTCGTTGATCTTCACGCCCTGCAGGCGGTAGACCTCCTGGACCTCGTCCACGAGGTAGCGGGCCAGTTCCTTCTCCCCCTTGATCATGAGCAGGTCGTGGGGATTCGAGGCCCCGTCCATGAGGGCCTCGCCGGCGGCGATCCGGTCGCCTTCCTGCACCGTGATGTGCTTGCCCTTGTTGATGAGGTACTCCTTCTTGTCGCCCACGTCGGGGGTGACGATGACACGGCGGCGGCCCTTGACGTCCTTGCCGAATGCGACCACCCCGTCGATTTCGGAAATGACCGCGAATTCCTTCGGTTTTCTCGCCTCGAAGAGCTCCGCCACGCGGGGCAGACCGCCCGTGATGTCCTTCGTCTTCGTGGTCTCGCGGGGGATCTTGGCGATGATGTCGCCGGCCTCTACCCGGTCGCCCTCGTTGACGCCGATGTTGACGCCCACGGAGAGCAGATAGCGGGCCGTGCTTCCCGAGCTTCCCACCTTGGCCGTCTTGCCCTCCTTGTCCTTGATGGAGATGCGGGGCCGCAGGTCGGCGTCGGTAAATTCGACGATGACCTTTCTCGAAAGGCCCGTCACCTCGTCGACCTGCTCCTGCACGGTCTTTCCTTCGACGATGTCGCCGTACTTCACCGTCCCGGGGACCTCGGCGAGGATCGGGATGGAGAAGGGGTCCCACTCGGCGATGAGGTCGCCGCGCTTGACCTTGGCGCTCTCCCCGACCTTGATGTGGGCCCCGTAGGGGATGGGGTACTTGCCCCGGTTGCGGCCCTCCTCGTCGAGGACGTGGATCTCGCCGTTGCGGTTCATGACCACGAGGTCCTTGCCGCGCTTGACGTAATTGATGCCGACGAACTTGAGCGTCCCGTCGTGGCGGGCCTCCAGAGTCGAGTGCTCCTCGAACTTGGCCGTACCGCCGATGTGGAAGGTCCGCATGGTCAGCTGGGTGCCCGGTTCGCCGATGGAT
>DIFQ01000065.1 GCA_002419215.1 Syntrophaceae bacterium UBA5744 | reverse complement strand
GAGGCGGCCGGGCGCATCCGGGCCGCCGCGGGGTGCGATCTGTACTGCATCAACTTCCCCGCCTACGTCGACCGGGGCGCCGGGACCGTACCCGTTGCACGCGTCCCCTACTTCCCGGAGCCTGCGGCGGCCGTGATGGCGCCCTACAAGGCCGTGGTGATGGCCGGGACGGACCAGCCCGTCAACTTCTTCGGCTACGAGGGTCAGTGGAGCAATCCCATTGCCCCCGCTGTGCCGAAACTGCGCGTCGACAGCGACTCCCAGGATGCGGCCGAGGCCCTGGAGGCGCTGGCCGACGAACTGGGCGCGCCCGGGAAGGACACCCTGGGCAAGATCTTCGCAGCCTATCAGGTCCCCGACGTCCCGTCGGGAACGCTCACCCCCGAAAAAGCCTGTGTGACGCTTGCGGCCCTGCAGCCCGAGAATGCCATCATCATGGACGAGGGTCTGACATCGTCCATGACGTACTTCCCTTTGGGCGCAACGCTGGCCCCCCACAGCTACTTCATGCTCACCGGGGGCGCCATCGGGCAGGGCATGCCCTCGGCCACCGGGGCCGCCGTGGCCTGCCCCGACAGGCCCGTCATCAACCTGCAGGCCGACGGCAGCGCCATGTACACGGTCCAGTCCCTCTGGACGCAGGCGCGGGAAGGGATGAACGTGACGACGCTCATCTGCTCGAACCGCAGCTACAACATCATCAACGTGGAGCTGCAGCGGGCGGGGATCACAAACCCCGGCCCCAGGGCCCTGTCCTTCACGGACCTGGGGAATCCCCCCATCGACTGGCCGAGTCTGAGCAGGGGGATGGGCGTGCCCGGCGTCGCCGTCGACACGTCCGAGGACCTGGCCCGGGAGCTGCGGAAAGCCCTCCGGGAACCCGGCCCGCACCTCATCGAGATGATCCTGTAGCCGTCGGCAGCCGGGCAGGCGACAAATCAACAGGATGATTCCGGCAGGCACCTGCCGGCCCGCTCTCCAGGTTTGAGAGTCAACCAAACACGGGATTCCCGGGCCATGAAGAAGATCGCCATCATTACTGGGGCCAGCCGCGGCATAGGCGCCGCCACCGCCCTGCTTGCCGCGGAACGCGGCTATGCCGTATGCGTCAACTATCTTCGCAACCACGCTGCCGCAAACGCCGTCGTCCGTGCGATTGAATGCTCAGGGGGTAGAGCCATTGCCGCGGCCGCCGATGTTTCTGTGGAAGCCGATGTGCTCCGACTGTTTGAGTCGGCGGACAAAGAACTGGGCCCCCTGACTGCGTTGGTGAACAATGCCGGCATTCTGGACCGGCAGATGAGAGTGGAAGACATGAACGGTGCGCGTCTCAACCGCGTTTTTGCGACAAACATTACCGGGTATTTCCTGTGTGCCCGTGAAGCGATACGGCGCATGTCGACCAGGCACGGCGGTGCAGGCGGTGCAATTGTCAACGTTTCATCCGGCGCCTCCCGTACGGGCTCTCCCGGCGAGTATGTGGATTATGCCGCTTCCAAGGGAGCCGTTGATACGATGACGATCGGACTGGCCAGGGAAGTCGCGGAGGAGGGCATCCGCGTGAATGCCGTGCGTCCGGCCTTCATCTACACGGATATCCACGCAAGCGGCGGGGAGCCGGGACGAGTGAATCGTGTCAGGCAATTTGTGCCGATGAAGCGGGGCGGAGAAGCCGTAGAAGTCGCACGGGCGATTCTGTGGCTGCTGTCGGATGAGGCCTCGTATTCGACAGGGGCCCTCATGGATGTCACGGGGGGCGCGTAAACCGATTCAAGGAAAAAGGATGAAGGCCAAAGGCAAGGCAAACGACGATAGTATCTGCCCTTAGCCTTTAGCCTGCCTCTCACATGCTGAGCTCGATGATGTCTCGATCTTTCAGCACATGCGTTCGTTCCACGCGCATGCCGTCGAACCTGGCCGAGCCCCAGATCCGGGCATACTTGAGTTTCGTCACGAAGTCCTTGTGAACCTTCTCCGCCACATCCATCACCGTGGAACCCACGGGGACCGTGTAGGGCCTGGACAGGTCGGGATCCTTCCCCGGCGGCTTGGAGTAGACGCGGATGACGCCTGCGAGTTTGAAGAGTTCCTGCTTCAGATCTTCCAGCCCGTCTTTTTTCCGGCACGACAGGGCCACGACGGGGCAGCGGCCTCCATATGCCGCTTCGAGCCGTTCCAGGTTTTCGACGGCCCCGGGCTGGTCCTTTTTGTTCGCCGCAACGACCGCCCTCTTCACCAGGGCGCGGTATTCGCCCTCCCGCGGCCTCTCCAGCCGGATGTTCCACTTCCCGAGCTGATCGAGGATGAGCTCCATCTGGATGTCGGCATCCTCCGTGAGATCGATCACGATGAGCAGGGCATCGGCCACCCGCATGATCCCGGACACCCAGCCGTCGGTTGTTTCGTTTGCGATGGCGGGAAGATCGACAAGCTGGATCTGGATGTCCTCGTAGGGCATCATGCCCGGGCAGGGCAGGACCGTCGAAAGCGGATAGTCGGCAATGACGGGGGTTGCCTTGGTGAGGTTGGCTACGATGGAGGATTTGCCCGAGTTGGCAAAACCGGTGAGGGCAATCTGCGCGGCGCCTTCCCGGGGGATGTTGTAGAGACTGTCGCGGCCGCCGCCCTTCTTTTTTCGCTGTTCGAGGGCCTCCTTGTTGAGCTGGGAGAGCCGGCGGCGCAGGTCTGCCCGCAGATGGTCGGTGCCCTTGTGCTTGGGGACCGTGGCCATCAGGTCCTCCAGGGCGGCGATCTTCTCGGCCACCGTGGAGGCCTGCTTGTATCTTCTCTCTGCTTCGAAGTAGTCGGGCGGAAGGTTGGCCGGCATTGGTCGATCTGCTCCCGAATGTCGGTCTGGCGTCTGGTGTGCCCATTCTAGGGCGGCCTGTCGGACAAATCAAGCGAAAGAACGATGCCGCAATCAAAGCTCCAGGATTTTCCCGTCGGCGGCGACCTCGCACTCGGCCAGGGCGGTCTTCGAGAGCATGTCGGCGCTCATGTGGGTGATGACGGTGCGCCGGATCCCCAGTTCTGCCGAGTTTTCCATGAGGGTCCGGTAGTCGAGGTGGAAGGGGACCTTCTTCTCGTAGAAGTAGGCCTCGGCGATGAGCAGATCGGCGCCGCGGGCGGCCTCGGCAAGCGCCCCGGTCCACTCCGTGTCGCCGGAGCAGGCAATCACCCTCCCGCCGACTTCGATCCGCAGGGAGTAGGCATTGTCGCCGCTGGGGTGAAGGCCGATGAACGGCGTCACACGGACGCCGCCGGCGGAGAGGGAAACCCGCGGCTCCATTTCCCGGAGATCGATCTTGAATTTCCTCATCACGCCCGACGATCCCGGGAAGGAAGCCTCCATGGCCCCGGGAAGCCTCTTGGCCAGCCCCGGCGGACCTGCCACGAGAAGCGGCGCGCCGCGGCGGCTCACGAGCTGCGCATCGAGGATGAAAAAAGGAAGTCCTCCAAAGTGGTCCCCGTGAAGGTGGGTGAGAAGCACACTGTCAATGGTATTGGGATCGACGTCAAAACGGCGGAGGGAAACCATCGCCGAGGCACCGCAGTCGATGAGGAAGCGTCCCGCGAGATGAGTGACGAGGATGCAGCTCTGGAGCCTCCCGCCGCTGCCGAAGGCATCGCCGCTGCCAAGAAAGCGGACCTGAACCGTCGAGTCGGTCTGCATCATGTCCATCCCCAAGGGACGAGGGACCAGGGTGTGAAGAAAGTGTCTGAGTGCCTGAGTGTCTGAGTGTCTGAGTGAAGAAAAGCAAGAAAAGGAAGGGTTGCCGAAATCTGGAAAACCGGAATCCGGAGGCCTGAATCCTTTATATTCACTCAATCACTTAAACACTCAGACACTTTATTCACTGCCGCGCAGCGGCTACTCTTCCTCTTCCCCCACGGTATGCGGCAGTTTCTTCAGATCGTAACTTTCGGCCGCCTTGATGCCGGCTCGCAGGGCCTTGAGGTTGATCTCCTCCGTGCCGGGCGGCACCCGCGAGACCACGGCCTCCTCGAGGCTCTCCGGGGAGACGTCTCTGCTGAGAAAACCCAGGGCGCCCAGGGCCACCATGTTGGCCACCAGGTCCGTGCCGAATTCGTCCCTCGCGATCTGCGTGAAGGGGATGGAGACGGTTTTTGCCGTGGGCACCTTGCTGACCAGCGTGCTGTCCACGATGAGAAGCCCCGTCGACTTGAGATCCCCGAAATAGGTGTTGACGGAAGCCTGGTTCATGGCCAGCAGGAAATCCGGTCTCGACACCTTCGGGTAGTCGATGGGTTCGTCGCTGATGACGACCTCCGCCTTGCAGGTCCCACCCCTCGCCTCGGGCCCGTAGCTCTGGGTCTGGCTCACCTGCTTGCCTTCATGAACGCCGGCCGCCTCGGCAAGCACGATCGCGGCCATGATGATCCCCTGCCCCCCGGAACCGGCCATGCGGATCTCGTGGCGGGTTGCTCTCTCGACGTCCTTTTCCGGCATCTGCATCATCCTTCGAACCGCGCAGGCGGCTTCGGCTCGACACTGATCCCCCTCGCCTTTTCGCGGACCTTTTCGTATTCATCATTGTAAGAGGGCCTTTCGGAATCGGCCAGGACGCCGATGATGAACTTCCCCTGCAGCTCCTCGGGTTTCATCTTCGAGGTTGCATGCATCCGGACGGCGTTTTCCTTGAACCACTCGAGCATCTTCACGGGGCTTGCCATCCTGTTTCTGCGGCCGAACTGGATGTGGCAGTTGGAGAGCACCTCGACGGAGCTGAAGCCCTTCCTGCGGATGGCGCTCTCGATGAGCTGGTCGAGCAGGGCCGCGTGGTACACGGTGCACCGGGCGACGTAGGAGGCCTCCGCCGCGACGGCAAGGGCCGAAATGTCGAAGGCGTGCTCCACCATCCCGTACGGTGTGGTCGTCGTCATGGCGCCGTAGGGCGTCGTGGGGGAGTACTGGCCGCCCGTCATACCGTAGACCTGGTTGTTCACGATGATGGCCGTCATATCCACATTGCGGCGGGCGGCGTGAATGTAGTGGTTGCCTCCGATCGCCGTGGCATCGCCGTCGCCCATGATGACGATGACCGTGAGGTCCTCCCGGGAGAGCTTGAGGCCCGTGGCGAAGGTGAGGGCCCGGCCGTGCGGGGTGTGGAGCGTGTTGAAGTCGGCGTAGGTCGTCATCCTCCCGGAACATCCGATACCGGAGACGAGGGCCACCTTGTTCTTGTCGAGGCCGAGACGGTCGATGGCGCGGATGAGTGACCCCAGGACGATGCCGTTGCCGCAACCGGGGCACCAGATGTGGGGAAACTTCTTGTCGTGCCGGAGGTACTTGTGTACGAGCCCGGTCATGCCCTCTGCCATGGGTTGATTCCTCTTCTTAATAGTACATCTTGATGAGACAGTCGCCGATCTCGCGCGGGGTGATCAGACGGCCGTCGAGTCGGTTCAGGGTTTCCACGCGGGAGCTGTTGCGATGAACGCGCTTCACCTCCCGGCTCATCTGCCCGATATTCAACTCCGGGACCAGGACGGCCCGGCATTGCTGCAGGACCTTTTCCACGTGTCGCCGGGGGAAGGGAAAAAGCGTGACGAGCTGCAGAAGCCCCGCTTTGACCCCCCGCTCACGGGCATCGATAACGGCCCGCCGCGACGAGCGGGCCACGGAACCGTATGCGATCACCGCGATCTCGGCATCGTCCATCATGAAGGTCTCCACCCGCTGGATTTCATGGAAGCCCTGGGTGATTTTTCGGAAGAACCTGCGCATCAGGGCATCGATCTCGTCGGAGCGCTGCGACGGGAACCCCCTCTCGTCGTGAGTCAGTCCCGTCACGTGGTGGCGGTAGCCGTCCCCGAAGGCAGCCATGGCGGGCACCCCCGCCCCCGTGTCCTCGTAGGGGATGTACCACTCGGGCGGAACGGTCGGCGTCACGCGGTTAAAGATCTCGATCTCATCGGGTGACGGCGGGACGAAGGTCTCCCGGGTGTGAGCCACCACCTCGTCAGAGAGGATGATAACGGGCACGCGATACTTCTCGGAGAGGTTGAAGGCGAAAACGGCGATCTCGAAGCAGTCCCGCACCGACGAGACGGCCAGCACGATGATGGGGTGATCGCCGTGTGTACCCCAGCGGGCCTGCATGACATCCCCCTGGGAGGCCAGGGTGGGAAGCCCCGTGCTGGGCCCTCCCCGCATCACGTCCACGACGACGCAGGGCGTCTCGGTCATGCAGGCAAAGCCGATGTTCTCCTGCATGAGCGAGAAGCCGGGCCCGCTCGTGGCCGTCATGGCCTTCACGCCTGCGAGCGAGGCGCCGATGACGGCGCCCATGCTGGCGATCTCATCCTCCATCTGGATGAAGGTGCCGCCCATGGCCGGGAGCTTCATGGCCATGTGCTCGGCAATCTCCGATGCGGGGGTGATGGGATAGCCGGCAAAGAATCGGCATCCCGCGGCCAGCGCCCCTTCGGCAAGGGCTTCATTGCCCTGCAGAAGCAGAATCTTTCCGTCCTTGCTCTTTCGGTTCATGAAGCCTTTACCCCCGGTGCGGACTCCCGTTCCTGCACCGAAATGGCCAGATCGGGGCAGTGCATCTCGCAGAACCGGCACCCGATGCATTCCTCGGGCTTATCCACGTGAACGCCCCTGTCGTCGCAGCGAAAGACATGCTTCGGGCAGAAAGCCACGCAGATGCCGCATTTCTTGCACCATGCCTGGATGATGAATGGCCGGTAGCTCTTCTTCGCCTTTTCGGGCTTCCGGGCCGCACCGGCGCCCCCCGATTCTCCGGAATCGGGTTTCGTTTCTGTAACGGTCGATTTCACCATGTCGATTCGAGCCTGCCGTTTATGTGTTTCTATGCAGAAAGGGGCCTCATATCATGCCGTTGGCGTTACGACAAGCATTTTTACGCATTGTAACGTCCATCACAATTTCCCATTGACCGGCTCCGATCGGTCCGTTATAGGTAAACAGGACGGATATGGACGAAAAAGCGGTTATACTCGTTGTAGTTGCCCTTTTCATCGGCGTGATCGTTTTCTTCGTCAGCCGGTCGGGGGAGAACTTCGGCATGCTCAGGCCCAGTGCAGACGCAACGGCGGATTTTCAATCCTATCGGATGGTTCCCGATCACGACTACTGGTTCAGCGGGCCCGAGTCGTGCCCCGTTGCGATCATTGGCGTGGAGAGGCGGTTCCGTTTCGATTCGGCCGGTCGCTGGGTGAGGGTCAACGGGGAGGATGCGATGAAGAGACTCGTTACGGGCATGCAGTCAAAATCCCTGCAGATGAATCGGAACCTCAGCGGCTTCGAGATGGTCGACCAGCGCGGCGAGCGTATCGGTGCGTGGTATTCCGCCCCGGGCATCCAGGCGGTGATCAAGAGAACGGGCATCGACAGCGTCGAGATTTTTCCGCCGTCCCCCGAGAAAGTGGAACCGTAAAAAGTGTCTGAGTGTCTGAGTGTTTAAGTGATTGAGTGAAGATAAAGAATTTGCTTCCGCATTCCGGTCTTGATCTCTGGGCAACCCTTTGTTTTTTCTTATCTTCACTCAGACACTTAGACACTCAAACACTTCTTAACACTGCCGCGCAGCGGCGTGTGGCTCACAGCCCCTTTTTCTCGAAGAGCCAGAAAAGCCCCAGGAATCCCGCCGTGATGACTGCGATGACAGGCCAGGGCCCCACGCCCAGGGCCGTCGGGATCGTGATCTTCCCGTAATTGCCCCAGGTGAGGATCGTCGCCTTTACCTGCGGGTAGGCCTCCGCGAATATGGCCGCTCCCAGGATCATCCCCGCCAGGCCGAACAAGGCGTCCCAGCGACCCTCGGCAAGGGCTCCGACGGCCGTTCCCGGGCAGTATCCCACGACGGCCCAGCCGATGCCGAACAGGAGTCCTCCGATGACATTGGCCCCGATGATCGTTTCCTTGATGCTGAACTTGATGAGGCCGAACTCGTAGAGGCCGTAGAGCCCGATCATGGCGACGAGGATTGCCGAGAGCATGAACTTCATGATCGTCATGTCGAGAAAACGCAGGGCACCCACTTGCTTGTCGTAGCGCAGCACCTGCCCCTTCTGGAGGAGGAATCCGAAGATCACACCGGTGATGAGGCCGGAAAGAAGCTCGTTCATCTTCTGTCACCTCCGTAGAGGATTCGCGCCATGACGGCGCCGGCACCGAAGAAACAGACCAGGGCGATGTAGCCGCTGACCGCTATTTGAGCCAGACCGCTCAAACCGTGGCCGCTCGGTCACCCGTCGGCCATGCGGGCCCCCAACATGAGGACGATGCCCCCGAGGAAGGCCGCGCCCCAGCGCTTGGCCTTCGAAGGCCCGAACCGGGATTCCCACATGGGCGGCACGGGGGTCGACCGGAATTCTTTCGTGAACACCGCCGCCGCCAGGGCCCCGAAGAAGATCCCCACGACGAACATCCACTGCCACTCGATCTTGATCTTTTCCTTCTTGTAGTATTCCTGGCCCGCCGCGTGTTCCGGCGCGACGACCTGCTCGATCATGCCCGCCGTGCGGACAAATGTCGTCGAGGCGCCGAAATACTTGCCAGTCAGGAATACCGATGCCACCAGCAGCAAGCCCGCCAGCCCGCCGGCGATATAGGGCGACCATCCCCTTCGTGTCATGACCTTCATCGTTTCCTCCGTCCATGAAGTGGCCAGTGGCCAGTGGTCAGTTAAAAAAGGAATCCGCAACGGCAGTTTTCCGTTGCCTGTTGCCTGTTGCCTGCTGCCTGTCGCCTGATAGCCGATCAGGCTCCCACGCGCAGCACGATCTTTCCGAAGTGCCTGTCTTCCTCCATCATCCGATGGGCCGCCTGCACCTCCTCGAGGGAAAAGACCTTCTCGATGAGAGGGACGATCGACCGGTCGGCAAACCTGGGCAGGGCCCGCCGCGTGAACTCGGCCACGATCTCACCCTTTTCGGAGACGGGTCGGGAGCGAAGCACCGAACCGATGATCCGCTGGCGTTTTACCATCATGAGGCCCAGGTTCAGCTCGGCCTTGATGCCGCTCGTCACCCCGATGAGGACGAGCCTCCCTGCATAGCCCAGCGAGTTCATGTTCGGCTCCAGGTACTTGGCCCCGATGTGGTCCAGGATCACATCGACACCCCGCTTGCCGGTGAAATTCTTCACGGCTTCCGAGAAATCGGGCGTTTCCCTGTAATTGATCACCAGATCCACCCCCAGCTTCTTCACCCGGTCCATCTTTTCGGGGGATGCCGTGACGATGAGCTTCGTGTTGGGGACGAGAGCCTTGCTCAACTGCACGGCCGCCGTGTTGACCCCGCCGCCCCCGCCGTGAAGGAGCGCGATCTGGCCGTCGCCCAGCTCCCCGAGGATGAAGACATTCAGAAAAGCCGTGATGTAGGACTCGCAGACGCAGGCCGCCTCCTCGTAGCTCATGCTTTCAGGAATGCGCATGGGGTGGTTCGCATAGGCCACGGCATACTCGGCGTACCCGCCGCCTCCGACCAGCGACATGACGCGGTCGCCCTTTTTCCAGCCGCTCACTCCGGGGCCGAGTTCCTCGATGACACCCGCCACTTCCAGCCCCAAAATGTCAGACTCCCCGGGGGGAGGCGGGTACTTGCCCCCCCTCTGAACGAGATCGGGCCGGTTGATGGAGGTGGCGATGACGCGGATGAGCACCTGGCCTGTCGCCGGCTTCGGCGCCGGCAACTCCCCCACCTTCAGGACCTCAACGCCTCCAAAGCCTTCCATCAGGACCGCTTTCATGAACGCCTCCCGGGTTGCACACGAAACGGGGGGCGCCCCGCCGTTTCGCGATCTGGTGTCCTTTTAATTCTTTGTCAGAATACCCATGCAGGCCGGCGGAGTCAACGGGATTGTGCGGCGCCCTCAAACCGGATCGCCGCATCTTGAAAACGCAAATGGGCGCGGCAGATCCAGGATAGAGACTCTCTCTTGCGACGGCGGGGCCGGGCAATGGCGATGGCCTCCCGGGCGGGCCCGGCCGACTCCAGCGAAGAAACGAGGGCCGGCAGATGCGGGAAGCGCTGGCCGCAACGACCCTGATCTTCGTCATGGTCCTGATCGGTTGCCCGGTGATCGAGAAGTTCAGGGAGGCACACGCCCGAGGGATGATCCGACGCAGAAGCCGCGACTCATCCCGGGACCCGGGCTGCCGGCGATCACGCCTGAGAGGGATGCGCCGGGAAGACATCCGTCCTGAGGGTGAACCTTGTGCCGCGCGAAACATGGCCGGCATCAAGAGTTGACGAAGGCAAACGGATGTCTTAAGCTGGCGATGCCTTTGCTTGAAACAAAAAATCGATCTGCAGCGAGACACGAAATGAATCAGGCGCCCCCGTCCTCCCGGCTTCGCATGGTGGATCTTCCCCTGCCGATGAGCGGCTTCAGGCACTTCGTCACGAGCTGGCTTCATGTCGATGCCCATGCAACCGTTCTCGTGGACCCGGGCCCCGCATCGTCGATCCCGACCCTGGTCCGAGCGCTCGAAAGCAGTGGTCTGAAACGTCTCGACCTCGTTCTATTGACTCACGTTCATCTGGACCACAGCGGGGGTTTGGGGCACCTGCTCCTGCGTTACCCGGAAGCGAGAGTGATCTGCCATCCCCGCGGAGCGCCGCACCTGGTTGACCCCGCCAGGCTCTGGGCCGTCTCCTTGCAGAATCTGGGCGAGATTGCCGAGATGTACGGAAAACCCGACCCGGCGCCGGCGGACCGCATCGGTTTCGAAGAAACGATCCGGATCGGCGGACTGACGATCGAAAGCATCGAGACGCCTGGACACGCGCCGCACCAGCTCGCTTTTCGGATGGATGGAGCGCTGTTCACCGGCGAGGCGGCGGGCATCTTTTTTCCTCTCGCAGACAGGTTCTACCTTCGGGTCGGCTGCCCACCGGGCGGCTTCGATTACCCGGCGTACCGCCGCTCCATTGAACGGCTGCGAGCCGTCGAGGCCTCGGTGTTGTGTTTTTCGCATTACGGCTACACGCGGGATGTCCGCAGGGCCCTCGGCCTTGCCTTCGGCCAACTCGATTTGTGGATGTCGGTGGCGCAGAAACACGCGGGGGAAAAGGAAGGTGTCTTTGAAGAGAAGGTCATCGCGGAACTGCTTGGGAAAGACCCGGCTCTTGCCTGCCTTGAAGACCTGCCCGAGGATGTGAAATCCAGGGAGCGCTGGCACCTGCGTCACAGTGTTGCCGGGTTCAGGCCGTACGTCCATCCAACTTAGCCCCCGGCCGGGCTCCGCCCTGCATCACGGATCGCCGAGTTCGTCCAGAAGCTCTTCGCCGGGGTTAACCGGTACGGAGTAATACCACCAGTTTTGCTTTGCCGTCCATCCCTCCTGCCGGGCCGTCTCGTCTCCCCAGAGGCAACTGCCCGCCGGCCGGACGAGCGTCTGCATTTTCGCATCGGCACGACGGACTCGCTGCCGTGTGGTCTTCTTTTCCTGCGCGGGTGCGACGGCAAGGGCTTCCTCGAGGAGCTGCCGGCCGTCCAGGTCGTTCAGATAGTCGTCGAGCCCGAAACTGTAGCCCTCCTCGACGGACCGGACGACCTCTTCCCAGCTCTCCGCAAGCCCCCGCAGCCCCCCCCGGACCACGTGTTCCGGACAGCCGCGCTTCTTCAAAAACTCCCTGACAGGATCTTTTTCTCCCATGGCCACCTCTCAATACGAGAACGGATCTCGACAAGCGATCTTTTCTTTTGCCCGATACCCTATACCCGAGACCCGATACCCTGTTCATCAATGCTTTCTTCCGAGCTGCCGTTTATAGTACGCCTCCCCGTCCGCCGGCCTGAAGTACGTGCGGATGGTGCCGTCACGGTTGAAGGCGATGAAATCCCCCGATTCCCGGTCGAACCGCGTCGCCACCCCGTCGGGCCGAACGGACTCGAGGATCGGCCCCCCGGCAGGCCGGTCGCGAAGCTCCTGAGCTTTCCTCAGGTACAGCTCCATCGTGATCGTGCCGAATTCCCGGCCATGCTTCTTGTAGTGATCGACCATCTTCTGCCGGCTGGCAAAACCGATGTCCGGACGCGTGATGTGTGAAGGGGGCTCGCTGCCTTCGCCGGCAAGATTCGACTTCTGGACCGGGGTCGGAGGAGCCTGCGGGGATCCGCAGGCGACGATCAGGCAAACCAGAAGCAAGAGGGCCACAGCCCCATATCGCGGTACCCAACCCAAGGGCATTCTTCCCACCGTTTCGCCTCCGTCTCTTTTCCTCGCCGCAACATTTATCACAAGTGCCCCTCGCCGGGCGAATGAATTTTCCGGAAACGGGGCCGCGCGGGCACATGCCTGAGCTCGCACAAATTTCCAGTTGCATCCCTTCACGCAACCGCGCTATAGATATTTTTGGTTGTTTCTCGCAGCATGACCGGAAACAGCAGCCATCAGAAACCGGGAAGGGAAGTGAATTGCCGGTCGGCGGCCTGGAGACCCTATATGGCTTAAGGAGGAGACATGAGCGCTTTGAAGAGAACAACACGGCCTGTGTACATTTTTTCGGTCCTGCTGGCTGCAGGGTTCATCCTCGCGGGCTGCGCGACCACGGTCAACCACTCCTTCGATCCCGCCGCAAGCTACACGGGGCTGAAGAGTTACAGCTGGGCAACGGGGGGCACGGGCCCGACCCAGGACCTCGTCGTGAAAAACGTCCAGTACCTCGCCGACCAGGCCCTCGAGAAAAAGGGGTTCCGGAAGACCGCCGAGAATCCCGACATGATGGTCTCCGTCAGCTATGAAAACGAGATCGGCATCAGCGAGTACGGGTACCGGCTCCGGATGCTGACGCTCGGGATTCAGAAGGCTGACGGCAAACAGCTGCTGTGGAGGGGAACCGCAACGGGAACGATCAGCACCGATGCGGCATCGGACGACCTGAAGAGAGCCGTCCAGGGAATTCTGGCGAAATTCCCGCCGACGAAGTGAAAAACAGGGATCAGGGTATCGGGTACAGGGAAGGAAGAAGATTTTTCAAGAAAACGGCATAGAAGAATAAAGGGCGCCGCAGGCAAGGCTTGCGGCGCCCTTTCACATTCCCCTTTCCCGGCTGCCGGGTCAGAAGAGGTGGACGTGGAAACCCAGCTTGGTGAGCTTCTTCGCGACGATCGTCTTGTCGAAGGGTTTGACGACGTAGTCGTTGCAGCCCGCCTGAATGCTGGTCATGATGGTGTCCTTGTCGGATCGGGCCGTCACCATCACGACCTTGACCCGCTTGTTTTCGGGGACGTTCTTTTCCCGCTCCATCCCCCGGATCCGATTCAGGACCTCGACGCCGTCCATCTCCGGCATCTGCACGTCCAGGGAGATCAGGTCGTAAGGGGACCAGCTGTTCCAGGCGCTCACGAACTTCTCCATGGCGTCGGCCCCGCTCTCGACGGCATCGCACTCGCCGAAATGACCCATGATCATCTTCATTTTTTCCCTGCTGACCATCTCATCGTCCACAACCAGGATCTTCATGTCTTTTTCGCCTTTCGCGCCCCGCCGTTTCAGGGTTTGTGGATGAACTCGTCGAGCCGCCGGTATGCCGTTTCGAGCCTCATGAGACCCCCGTGGGCTTCTCCCAGCGATCCCGACTTGGCGGTTCTCTCCAACTCGGCCGCCGCCGTCGACAGCTCCACGGCCGCCAGGTTGGCCGCCCCGCCCTTGATGGCATGGGCCTCGCGCCGGAGGATCTCCGCATCGGCCCGGTCCAGCGCCTCGCGCAGCGTGCCGAGCTGAGCCCTCACATTCTCGAGGAACCGCTCCAGGAGACCCATCAGGAATTCCCGGTTGCCTTCGAACTCCTCCAGGGCCCGCGCGAAATCCATGGGCTCCGCCGGGGCCGGGCGACCTGCCGGCAACCCGGAAACCGGGACGGTATTGGACGGCGCGGCGCCGTTTCCGTCTGTCCAGCGATCCACCTTGGCGAGCAGGTCCTGCCGGAAGACCGGCTTGATCAGGTAGTCATCCATGCCCGCCTGGAGGCACGCATCGATATAGTCCCTGACGGCGTGAGCGGTCAAGGCGACGATGGGGATGCGGCTTGCGTTTCCTCGGCTCTTCTCGAGATCGCGGATGACCTTCGCGGCCTCGATGCCGTCCATGACCGGCATCTGGATGTCCATGAAAATGAGCTCGTGACCCCCGCTTTCAAAGGCTTCGATCGCCTCCTGCCCGTTGCCTGCCAGCGAGACACTGTGGCCTCCCGCCTCGAGATGCCTCCGGGCGACTTCCAGGTTGACGGCATAATCATCCACCAGAAGGATCCGGCGGCCCTGCCGGGATTCTCGCCCGATCGTTCCCGGCACGAGGCGACCGGCTGCGGCTTCTTTCCGCACGACGCGCTCACCGCCTTTCCTCATCTCAACGGTGAACCAGAACGTGCTCCCCTCCCCGGGTTCGCTCACCACGCCGATCTCGCCGCCCATCATCCTGACGATCTCTTTCGCGATGGCGACCCCGAGACCGGTGCCGCCGTATTGCCGGGTCGTCGAGCCGTCGGCCTGTTCGAAAGCCTCGAAAATCTTCTGTTGCCGGTCCGGGGGGATTCCGATCCCCGTGTCGCTCACGGAGAATTGAATGATGACCCGGTCGCCCATGTCGCGCACGAGCTCGCCCGAGACCGACACCTCACCCTCGGGGGTGAACTTGAGGGCGTTGCCGACGAGGTTGACAAGCACCTGTCGTAAGCGCACGGAATCGCCGAACAAGCCCGTAGGGATGTCCGGCGCGAGAAAGGTCACAAAACCGAGCCCCTGTTGCTTTGCCCGCAGGGCAAAACCGTCCGTGACGGTGCGAAGGAGGTCCGCGAGGTCGAAGGGGGCATCCTCCAGCACCATCTTTCCCGCCTCGATCTTGGCCAGGTCGAGAATGTCGTTGATGAGGCCGGAGAGATTGCGGGCTTCACCGTAGATCGTCTGCAGGAGCCCCTTGAGGTTTTCATCGGGATCCTGTCCCAGGCAAAGCTCCGTCATCCCGATGATCCCGTTCAGGGGGGTGCGGATCTCGTGGCTCATCCTGGCCAGGAACTCGCTCTTGGCGCGGCTGGCGATCTCGGCGGCCTCCTTGTCCTTGACCAGGGCATCCGCCCGCTTCCGCTCCGTGATGTCCCTCGTCACCGCCTGGATGCCGACGATCAGCCCGTCGCGATCCACGGTGACGCTCACCTGCGTTTCACCCCAGAACGTGCTGCCGTCCTTCCGGACGTGCTCCAGCACCAGCGTCTCCGAAAACCCCCTGCCGGAAAGGGTCTTCTGTGCCATGAGACTCTTGATGACCTTGTAGAGCTCCAGGACTTTCCGGGCAGAGTCGGGGGTCAGCAGTTTCTCGAAGCGGAGTTTCCTGGCTTCCTCCGGCGTATACCCGTACATCGTCAGCATGGACGGGCTGACGTAGGTCAGGTTCATCTTGAAATCCATGGTCCAGATGAGGTCACGGATATTGTCGGCCATGAGCCGGTAGCGCGCTTCGTTGCGGCGCAGTTCCTCTTCCATCCGCTTGCGCTCCGTGATGTCACGGACAAAGGCGAGTGCGCCGTCACGCCCCTCGTACCGGAGGGGGACGGCGGCCACGGACACGTTTACGGACGTGCCGTCGAGCTTGAGATAGACCTGGTCCTGACGGGGAACCTGCTTTTTCTCCTCGTTCAGGATACGGGTTCGCTGCTTTGCGCTTTCACGGCTGTCGGGGTGAGTCCGTTCGAACAGCGACCGGCCGATCATCTCTTCGGGGGACTCGGCTCCGAAGATGCGGAGGGCGGCCTTGTTGAGGTAGGCGAACCGCCCCTCCGTCTGCACGAAAATACCGTCCGGTGCGTTTTCGATGAGCAGACGGTAACGGTTCTCGCTCTCCCGCAGCTTCTCCTCCGTCTGTTTCTGCTCCGTCAGGTCCTGGACGTTCGCGATCCGGTAGAGCACGGCGCCCTTTTCGTCGCGCTTGACGGTAATGTCGTGGAGAGCGGGGAATCGGGTCCCGTCCTTGCGGATGTGATCGAGCTCGAAAATGTGATGGCCCTTCTCATGGGCCTGGCGGATGTTTTCCAAAAAGACGTCCCGGGAGTCCTCTGCAATCACGTCCATCGCCGGCCGGCCGGTCAGCTCCTCGATGGTCCAGCCGTGCATCTCGGCGTAGGCGGGGTTCATGATATCCAGCCTGTCGTTTACGCTCGTCACCATGCCCGTGCGCGTATTGATGAAGATGTCGGCCAGTTTGCCGATCTCCTCCTCAATCTTTTTGCGCTCGGTGATGTCGCGGATGATCCCTTCCATGCCGACGGGGTTTCCACGCTCGTCGTAGCAGAAGGAACTGCTGACCGAAACGTAGACGGGAGTGCCGTCCTTCTTCTTGAGCCGGACCCCGTAGTCTTCCACGCAACCCTGCGCGTGCAGCGTGCGGAGATACTGCTCCCGCTGCGAGGGCTCCGCGTATAACGACGATACGGGGCGTCCGATGAGTTCGTCGAGGGATTCGTAGCCCATCTTGGTCAGGGCGGACCGGCTCAGCATGACGAGCTTCCCTTCGAGGTCGCAACGGAAGTAGATGTCGCGGATGTTCTCGACGATCAGGCGGAACTTTTCTTCGCTTTTGCGCAGGGCCTCCTCGGCGAGCTTTCGCGCAGTGATATCCCGCGCAAGCCCCCTGAAGCCCCATCTTCGTCCCCTCGCGTCCCGGATCAGCGAGACCGACACCTCGATGGGGACGCGGGATCCGTCCTTGCGGATAAGCTCGTAATCGAAATCCTTTTCCGGCTCGCCGGTCCGATACACCCGGTTGAAGACCTCGAAGACCCTTTTTTCCCCTTCGCCGTCCATGAAGGCCCGGTAGTTCATCCCCATGATTTCACGGATCTTATAACCGATCATCTTGCACATGGACGCGTTACAGAACGTGAAATTCCCCGCGAGGTCGACCTCGTAAAAACCCTCCTCAATTTCGTTCAGGATGGCGAGATAGCGCTCCTCACGGAAGATATCGCGCGGGCGCGCCGGGGCGCCCGCCTGAAGGCGTATCGCCTCCAGCTCGGCCCTCAAGCGCTCGTTTTCCTCGAGCACCTGTGCCTTTGTCTGTTCCGTGGCTGCCATTGATCCGCTCGATTTTCCTTGAGTTTTTCCCCCGTTGGGATTATGCAATTTCCGTGTAAAGCTTGGGGCCGACGGAATCGCAACACACCTTGATCTTGTCGGACGGCGGGGAGGATTTGTTGAGCGTAATCAAGGCGGTGATATTCGACTGGGGGGGAGTGCTGATCGAAAACCCGACGGAAGGGATCCTCCGGTATTGCCGGGAAGTTCTCGGCATCGGGACCGGGTGTATGCTGGCTGCCTATCGCAAGCTTATCCCCTATTTCCAGGAAGGGAAGATCTCGGAGGAGGAGTTCTGGAAGGGGGTGCGCAGGCGGACAGGGGCAAAAGGGCAAATGCCCGCTTCGCTGTGGCTCGAGGCCTTTGAACATTCCTACGTGGAAAAGGAAGACGTCTTTGCCGTTGCCCGTGCGCTTCACGGCCGGGGCTGCCGGACGGGCGTCCTTTCCAACACGGAAAAGCCTGCACAGACGATCATGCAGAGGGATTCCTACCGCATTTTCGACCCTGTCGTGCTTTCCTGGCAGGTCGGGTCATCCAAACCGCAGAGAAGGATATTCGAGGCGCTGATCGAGACCCTGCGTCTCAATCCGCAGGAGATCCTGCTTATCGACGACGTGGAGGCAAACATCGCCGCCGCGAAGGATCTGGGCCTCCAGGGCCTGCTCTTCACCGACGCCCAAATCCTGCGCAAAGGCTTAGCCGGGCTTCTCGGATAGGTTGAGGCATCTTACGTTGCCTCCCCCTATACCCGAGACCCGAGACCCGATACCCTGTTGTCACTTTGCGAACATGGGCGGGACGCGAGCCGGCAGCACCTCGATCTTTCGCCACACGTCCCCCACCACGTAGGGTTCGCTCTTGAGCCAGGCGTCCACATCGGCCCGCGTGGGAAAATCGACCACGAGGGCGGAGCCGATCATCTGTTCGCGGTCGTTGAGAATGGCCGCCCCGTAGATCGCCTTTCCCTCTTCCTTCATCTTGACGATTCCCGCCAGATGGGCTTCTCTTACCGCCATGCGGCGCTCCGGGGCCTTGTCATCGGTTCCGTCGTAGGCCATGATCAGAAACTGCATACATCCCCTCCTGTCTGCGTTTTTCAATCCCTTCGCCGCACTCCTTCTGCGCCTGACCCGGTGCAGCTCCTCAACTGGTCGAGGAGAGCCCGCTGCCCATCGAGGATCTTCTCCCTGGCCGTATCCAGGTCAAACCACCCCGCCCGGTCCACCTCCGGAAACTCCTGATGCCGGCCGGAACGCGGAGGCCACTCCATGGAAAAGGTATTGCTCCGAACGGCCGCGGAGTCGCAATCCCCCTCGACGGCCCAGGCATGGACAATCTTTACGCTTTTCTGCCTCACAGGCGCCAGTTCCCGGAACATCCCCCCGGGCCTGAATCCCGTCTCCTCCTCGAACTCCCTGCGGGCAGCCTCGAGCGGGTCCTCGCCCTCGTCGATCTCGCCTTTCGGGATGGACCAGGCCCCGAGGTCTTTCTTCGCCCAGAAGGGGCCTCCGGGATGGACGAGGAAGACCTCGAGAATCCCCTCACGGACACGGTAGAGAAGCAATCCTGCGCTCTGCTTCGCCATGGCAGCACCGGTCAGACCCGCTTCTCCGTCACCAGCTTCGCAAAATGCTCGAAGGACCGGTTGTACGTCCTCTCGGCATCTTTCGGGAAGCAGCAGCCGGGAAGCTGGCGATTTTTGACATGGTATTCGACGCACTCGCAGCATATCCCCTTGCGGGAACAGGGATCGTAGGTGCACGCGCGGCTTGCAAGGTTCTTTTCCTTCCTGCAATCCATGACGTTTCTCCGGCCGGATGAGTTCTCGATCTCCGTATCGAGCAGGCGCAAACAATGCTGGTTGAGTTTAGGGATTCTGAAATCGCCGGTCAAGGGAAAAGGAGAAACGGATTGGCATCGGCCCCTCGTCGGAAACATCCCGAGAACCGGAACGGGAAATTGCGCAAAAACAAGCAAAAAGGATTTGATTTCGGAGCTTTTTTTTGTTATCACCTCATGTAATCGGAGATCGTCTAGCAATCCCGAATTCCGCGGGCAAGATACGGCGTTTAGCGGCAAGTGCTTATCATCCAAGGGTTTTCTACCACCTCGACACCGGGGGACCGGAAAACCTGAGCGAGAGATCGGATCGATCCGGGACGCATGCCGATTCCCGGAATTCATGCCGCAAATCTCGAAATCGGGGCTTTTAGGGATTCCGAACGCCCCGATCGTCAGGCCGTCTGGGGGGAGGGCCTCCACACATTCTCGCCTCATGAAAAACGTCATGCCCGGGATTTCCCGTGCATCGGCTGAATCATAGTTTCCACCACAGTGACTCGCAATCATGCGCCGCGCGTCTCGTTCGCTGAAACGTCATGGTTTCCGCGCCGGAGCGACAGGCACGCCAATACGATTGTGGGAGACACAATTCGAAAAAAATCAATCACGAAAGGGGGGTACTGCCGGCAGCTTATCTTTTTT
>DIFQ01000081.1 GCA_002419215.1 Syntrophaceae bacterium UBA5744 | reverse complement strand
TGCGGAATCTGTTTCTTAGGAGCCGGGCGGGCAGGGTTTCCCGTATCCGCAGTGCCCCGTGGGGGCAGACTTCGAGACAGCAGAAACAGCGAATGCATTTCTCGTAGTCGAACCGGAGCCGTTCTCCCTCCTCCGTGATGGCCTTCGCCGGGCAGTACTTCCCGCACTCGCCGCACAACACGCAGTCATTGTCGTCGGCGACGGGTTTGCGAACGAGATGATTGCGCAGCAGGGTCGTCAGCCTTCCCGCGGTCCGCACGCCCGGGATTTCGTAGTGGAGCACTTCGGGCATCGCCCCGTCGATCTCGACCTCCCCCCGGTCCAGTCCCATCTCGCGGGCGGCCCGGGTTGTCGGCAGCGCCCCGGGGTCCATGCCGACGAGGGCGCAGGCCGCCCGGTCGACGGCCACTGTGTCGGTGCTTCCCATGAGGACCCCGAGCCGGCGGGGTTTTCCGCTCTTCCCGGGCCCTGCCCCCTCCATGGCGAGGATGCCGTCGAGCAGCGTGACGGCAGGGTTCACGGTGCGGCTGATCTGGACAAGAAGCCGGGCGAAGAGGTCCCGGTTGACCCCTGCCCGCATGTGCCATTCGGGTTTGCGAAGCCCCACGACACAGCCGAACAGGTTCTTCACCCCCAGGGTCAGCAGCATCATGCCGTGGGTCTTGAGCTTGGGGAGGTTGATGACGATATCGGCATCGAGGGCGTCAACGGCAAGGTCGATCATCCCGAAGGGCTCGCCGATGTCGACTTTGCGGGATGAGGAGAACTCGGCAACTTCCACATCCAGTCCCGCCAGGGCCGCCCGGGTGCCGCTCACGTTCAGGATGCGCTCGAAGCTGCCCAGGGCCTGGCTGTCGCCGATGCGCACGCGCCCCCCTTTCCCGAGGGCATACTCCGCTGCCGCCCGGATCACGAGGGGGTGAGTCAGCACCGCCTCGCCGGGTTTTGCCGGCGAGAGGAAATTCGGTTTGAGCAGAACACGGCGCCCCGTCGAGATCCCGCCGCCCCCGAAGGCATCGAGGATCTCGAAGACACGAGGTTTCAGGATCTCGTAGTCGTAGGTCGCCTGTCGAACGAGTACTTTCGGCATAAACGGCAGTGTCTGGTGCCTGATGTTTTGTGTTATGTAAAAAAACGCTTTTCCAAAATCCCCTTTTCCCGATACCCGATACCCGAGTTTATCATACCAGACCGCAGGTCTGCGGGAAAGGCCCCGTCATCCTTGTGTTGGACGCGCTGCTGTGTTAAAGGTGCCGGCGGAGGCATTGATGGGCGTTCCCGGAAATTTCGTATCGCTGACGCATATCGCCATGACGAGGGTCCTGCCTGCCGTGAACCGATTTCTAGGCGGGTGGAGGGAAAAGGCGAACAAGATCCCCGACGCCGAGCTTCGCCGCCAGGCCCTCATGAGTATCGATGCCAAAACCTTCCACTGCGAGGGCGGCGGGATCTACACGCTTCTGGCGGGGGAGCATGCCCGCGAAACGATGCGCTTCATCATCGCCTACCAGACGATCAGCGACTACCTGGACAACCTCTGCGACCGTGGGACCTCGCGCGACCCGGAGGATTTCCGGACCCTGCACACGGCGTTGGCAGACGCCCTGACCCCCGGGGCCCGGCCCGGCGATTACTACCTCTGCCGACAGGAAAAAGACGATGGGGGCTACCTGCCGGCTCTCGTCCGGACCTGTCAGAACGTTCTCAAGGACCACCCCGCCCACGAACGGATCGCACCCTCTCTCAGGGAGCTTGCCGGCTATTACCGCGAGTTGCAGGTCCATAAGCACGTCAGGGCCGAGGAGGTCAGGCCCCGCCTCGAGTCCTGGTTTGCCGGGTACCGCGAACGGTTTCCGGATTTGCAATGGCAGGAATTTGCCGCCGCCTCCGGCTCCACGCTGGGTGTTTTTTCACTCGTCTCGCAGAGCTGGGGAAACGATCTTGCCGACGAGGTCATCGGCCGGATCAAAGATGCCTACTTCCCGTGGGTCCAGGGGCTTCACATCCTGCTCGACTACTGCGTGGACCGGGAAGAAGATCATTTTGCCGGTGAGCTCAATTTCTGCGACCATTACCGGACCGAAATCGAAATGGGGGAGCGGTTCATCCATTTCTTCCGGGTGTCGGATCGGGTGCTCGGTGAACTGCCCAACCCTGAGTTCCAGCGCATGCTCCTCAGAGGGGTGCTCGCCGTCTATCTCTCCGACGTCAAGATGGGCAGGCAGAATCGCAGCGTGAAACGGCTCGCCAGGAGGCTCCTTCGCGAAGGGGGGCCGCTTGCCTGGTTCTTTTTCGTCAACTGCTGGGGTTATCGTCGGCTCAAAAACACCTAGCGGATTGCTGCCCGCAAGACCATCCCGCTGATGGCCTTATGTTCACTTGCAGGCTTCGATCTTGCGAAGATCGGAAGAGCAGAAGTAAGGAAGAGCGGATACGAGAAGAAAATAATCCCCCATCCACTCCGATCTTCCGCTCTTCATAACTTCCTCGCTTCGCAATCCCGTGCAGGGGTCCCTGCATCCGGGCATTTTCGAACAGCCCGGAGCAAAACAGAAACCCATTTCCCCTTTCCGGGAACCGTGTTAGAATACACGGCGTCGCGAGAATCAGAACACAACTGCCTCAACGATCATCCGTCCCAAAACGTTTAAGGAGGTCGAGCATGAAGTTGAAAGTCGGGAAAAAGGCCCCTAACTTCACCCTGCCGAGCCACCTGGACAAAAAGGTGACGCTCAGCAAGTGCCTCGGAAAGGGCCCCGTCGTGATTGCGTTCTTTCCCCTGGCCTGGACACCGGTCTGAACGAACCAGCTCCCCTCGTACGAGGCCGAAACGGCCAAGTTCGGGAAGCTCAATGCCCAGGTCCTGGGCATCAGTGTCGACCATGTGCCCTGCCTGAAGGCATGGGCTGAAAGCCTCGGCGGGATCTCCTTCCCGCTGTTGAGCGACTTCAGCCCCCTGGGCGCCGTCGCGAGAAAGTACGGCGTGAAAAGGAAAGAAGGATTCTCGGAGCGGGCGATCTTCCTCCTCGACAAGTACGGGATCATCCGCTACATCGACATCCACGATATCGAGGACCGGCCCAAGAACAAGATCCTTTTCGCCGAACTCAAGAAGGTGATCCAGCTGGAGAGCGAGCTGGAGAAGGTGTCGGCAAAAGGGAAAGGGAAGGCCCGGCCCGGGGCGAAGAAGAAAGCCGGAAAGTAAGATCGTTCAACTTCGCCCTTCCTTTCCCGGCACGATCGGACGGAAGGGCGAAGCTTTTTCTGGGGGAACGCACATGAAACCATCCATCGAAAAAGTCGCCATCATCGGCGCAGGGGCCCTCGGGGCGGCCTATGGAAGCATCCTCTACGACATGGACCCCCGCTGTGTTTCCTTCATCGCGGCGGGTCCGCGCTGCGAGAACCTGAAGCGCGACGGGGTCGTCGTGAACGGAAAACGATATGGCATCACGGTGGAAAGCCCCGGCGAGGCATCGCCTGCGGACCTGCTCATCGTGGCGGTCAAACACCATCATCTCGACCAGGCCATCGGCGAGATGAAAAGAGCTGTCGGACCCGAGACGACAATCCTTTCCGTCATGAACGGCATCGACAGCGAGGAACGAATCGGCGCGGTCTACGGGATGGACAAGGTCGTCTACGGCCTGACCCTCGGCATCGACGCCGTGCGGGAGGGCAACAGCGTCAACTACAAAAACCAGGGGCGGATCCTGTTCGGCGAGGCGAAAAACCCCGCAATGACGGACCGGGTCCGGCGCATCAAGGATCTCTTCGACCGCGCGGGGATCGCCTGCGTGATCCCGCCGGACATGATCCGCAGCCTCTGGTTCAAGTACATGGTCAACGTGGGGGCCAACCAGGTCTCGGCCGTCCTGAGGGCGAATTACGGAACGCTGAAATCGTCCCATGAAGCCAGGGAGCTCATGGATTCAGCCATGCGGGAAGTCATCGCAATCGCCCGGGCCATGAAAGTGGATCTGGGTGAAAAGGATATTGAAGAGTGGTACAAGGTCCTCGAACCTCTGAACCCGGAGGGAAAGACCTCCATGTTCCAGGATGTCGAGGCCGGCCGCAAGACGGAGGTGGAGATGTTCGCCGGCAACGTGATCGAACTGGGAAGGCGCTGCGGCGTGGCGACGCCGGTGAACCGGAGGCTCTTTGACGAGCTGAAAAGGATCGAGGCCGCGTCGGGGGCGAAGGCCTGAAAGGGGGAGGCTCATGAAACGGGGACTTCTGCTGGTGGATATCCAGAACGACTACTTCACGGGCGGGGCGATGCAGCTAGTGGGGATGGAGGCGGCGGCCGGTAAGGCAAGCGCCCTCCTCCAGGCGTTCCGGGAGCGATCCGAGCCCGTTTTTCACGTTCGGCATCTCTCGAAGAGGGCGGGGGCCACGTTCTTCCTGCCCGACACGCCGGGGGCAGAGATCCATCCCGCCGTCGAGCCCCTGCCGGCGGAGCCCGTCGTGACCAAGTACTTCCCGAACAGCTTCCGGGGGACGAACCTTCTGGATCTGCTCAAAAAGGAAGAGGTCGGGCATCTCGTCATCTGCGGCGCCATGTCCCAGATGTGCATCGACGCCACGACGAGGGCGGCCTTCGACCTGGGGTTCAAGTGCACCGTCATCGAGGACGCCTGCGCGACGAGGAACCTCTCCTTCAAAGGGGAAGTCGTCCCGGCCTGGGCCGTCCACGGCGCCTTCATGGCGGCGCTGCAGGGGATCTATGCGGAGGTCCTGTCGGCGGGGGACCTTCTGAAGTAGACGTGGACTACTGACCGGAGGCGTGTCCTGCCAACCAGAGAAGGTAAGAAGGTGAGAGGGTAAGAACGCTGGATGAGTCGGTAGACAAAATCATGTCCTCTGCTGTTCCAACCTTCTCACCTTCATACCCTCTTACCCTCTGTTGCACAGGACACCTTGTCCCTTCGCTATTTCGTGCGGGATTTCCGGATCCGGCTCCAGTACCACCACCTGCGCTTTTCTTCCGGCAGGTCGGGGTCCTGCGCCTGGGCGATCGCCGCCGAGAGGACATCCATCACGCAGGGATCGGGGCGCTTGCCTGACAGGTCGCCCAGGCGGTCATAAAGCACCCGGGCGTCCTTGCCGACCAGCTGCTCCACCCGTGTAATGCCGAGGAGCTTCAGATCGCGAATCGTGGCAGGTCCCACCGAGTGAAGATCCCCGAGTGTACGGCTTTCTTTCTTCTTCATGGCCCTGTAACAAAGGGTGTCCGTCATTGCTCGCGGTAGAGAGGGAACGGGGTGGCCGACCCTTTGCCTGCCGCATCACCGGATTCGGCCAGAATCTCCTCGAGAATCTCCGCCGCGTCCTGCACGTACTTCGGGCAGACGGTCCGGTAGAGGTTCTTCTGCCTGGCGATGGCAAGCCCTTCGGGCCTGCTCACGTCGACCCCCATCAGCTCCCGGCAATCCAGCGACGCATTACGCTGCCTGAACTTCTCCGCAAAACGGCGCACGACCTCGTAGGAGATTTCCTTCTGTTTCTGGTCGTCCTCCTTCGTCATGCCGTAGAGAAGACCGATGACCATGAAGGCTCCCGTCACGGCCCCGCAGGTTCCGGCCATGCGGCCCATGCCGCCACCGAACCCGCCTGCCACCTTCAGCGCCGTTTCCCGGTCCATGCCCAGTTCAGGGCCGTAGGTGGCAAGAATGGCCTGGGCACAGCTGAAACCGCTCCGATGTCTTATTACCGCTTCCTCGACGAGACTCTTTTTCATTTCCGTCCTCTGTTTATGGTTTGTTTCCGATCAGCCGCTTTTTCCATTTCTCTGTTGTTTGCCGTTCGCCCGTTGCCTTGCGCCTGTCTTATTTGGAGGAAGGGGTTTGTTCACCCTCACCCCACCCCTCTCCCCTCAAGGGAGAGGGAGCTGAAGGGAAGGGGGCTTAAAAGGTGCACGTCCCCGTCATGCAGCCGCCGGCGAATTCCGAGTCGGCCGCCACCAGGTCCTCCTCGAGGATCACGGGGCCGCCGTCGGCGCCGCGGAAGGACAGGACCTGCTCGGCCCGGCTGCCGTAGCGGTAGACGGTGATCCCCTTGCACTTCAGCTTGTGGGCCTCAAGGTAGATGGTGCGCACGTCGTCGATGGTCGACTCCGCGGGCAGGTTGATCGTCTTGGACACCGAGTTGTCGCAGTGCTCCTGGAAGGCTGCCTGGATCCGCAGGTGCTGTTCGGGCTCCACGTCGAAGGCCGTGACGAAGACCCGCTTGATGTCCCGCGGGATGCCCCTGATCTTCTGCAGGGTTCCCCAGCGGGCGATCTCGGCGAGGATTTCCCTCTTGTAGATCCCCCGGGCCCGGGCGACCTTCTCGAAGATGGGGTTGATCTCGAAGAGCCGCGTGCCCGACAGGACGTTGCGCACGAAGCTGATGGCGAAGAGCGGCTCGATCCCGCTCGAGCAACCGGCGATGATGCTGATCGTTCCCGTGGGGGCGACGGTGTTGACCGTGGCGTTGCGCACGGGAAGGTTCCGGCGCGCGAAGATCGACTGATCGTAATTCGGAAAGACGCCCCGCTCGGCGGCCAGGAGTGCGGAGGCCTTCAGGGACTCGCGGCGGATGAAGCCCATGAGCTTCCGGGCAAAACGCTCGGCCTCCGGCGTATTGTAGGGGATCCCCAGGCGGAGGAGCATGTCGGCAAACCCCATGACGCCCAACCCGATCTTGCGGTTCCCGAAGGTAATGTCCCGGATCTCGGGAAGGGGGAACTTGTTCACCTCGATGACGTCATCGAGGAAACGAACGCCCCAGCGAATCGTGTCGGCCAGCTTCGGCCAGTCCGGCTTGCCGTCTTTCACCATTTTCGCAAGATTTACGGAGCCCAGGTTGCAGCTCTCGTAGGGCAGCAGCGGAAGCTCGCCGCAGGGATTTGTGGCCTCGATGCGCCCCAGGGCCGGTGTCGGGTTGTGCCGGTTGATCGTGTCGGCGAAGATGAGGCCCGGGTCTCCGGTGCGCCAGGCCCCGTAGGCGATGAGGTCGAAGATCGTCCGGGCCCTCACCGTGCGATCCTTTTTCCCTGTGCGGGGGTTCACGAGGTCGAAGCTGCGGTTGCGGCGCACGGCGTCCATGAAGCGGTCCGTCACCGCCACGGAGAGGTTGAAATTGGCAAAGCGCCCCTTGTCGATCTTGGCCTCGATGAAGTCCATGATCTCCGGGTGGTCGCAGCGGAGGATCCCCATGTTGGCCCCCCGGCGGCGCCCCCCCTGGACGATGACGCCGGTGGCTGCATCGAAGATGCTCATGAAGGAAACGGGGCCCGAGGCCTCGCCCTTGGTCGTCCGGACGAGATCCCCCCGGGGGCGCAGATGCGAGAAGCTGAAGCCCGTGCCGCCGCCGGACTGGTGGATCTTCGCCATGTGCCGCAGCGCCGCGAAGATCCTGTCGATGGAGTCCCCCACGGGCAGGACGAAACAGGCCGAGAGCTGTCCCAGGGCCGTCCCCGCGTTCATGAGGGTGGGCGAGTTGGGGAGGAACGTGAGCTCGCGCATCATGTCAAAAAAAGTCTCTTCGGCCTCGGTGGCCGAGACGGTCGATTTGAAGCTTGTCTCCCCCCGCGCCACGTGGTGCGCAACCCGGCGCAGCAGCTCGCCCGGAGTTTCGGTGATGTTGCGCTCGTCGTCCTTGATGAGGTAGCGCTTTTTCAGGACCTCCATGGCGTTGATGGGAAACTTGAGGTCGTCCTTGAGGCCGAGGGCCGCCTTGGCCTGGCGCATCTCCGCACGGCGGTCGCGGTAAAGGATGTAGGCCCGGGCGATGGGGCCGTAGCCCGCCTTCATGAGGCCCTGCTCGACGAGGTCCTGGATGGCCTCGACGCCGGGGGTCGCCTTCCGGAAGAGGCGGTCCACATCGGCCAGGACGGTCTCTGTCACCGTCTCGGAGACAGTGATCGATTTCAGGCGGTCCTGAAGGACCTCGAAGGCCGCCCGTTCGACGGCGTAGCGGATTTTTTCCTTCTCGAAGGGAACGATGGAGCCGTCGCGCTTGCGGATTTTACGCGGGAGGGTCAGCTTCGGCATGGCCGTCTCCGGTTGAGTCAAGAGGTTTTGCACTATCCACCCTCACCTCAATCCTCTCCCCTCAAGGGAGAGGAAGATCGAGGAAGGGGGTATTCACAGGCCTTTGCCGGCAATGTAGTCCGCCAGGTCTGCCACCCGGCACGAGTAGCCCCACTCGTTGTCGTACCAGGCCACGACCTTGGCCATGTTGCCGCGGAAGACCTGGGTGAACTCCATGTCCACGATGGACGAGTGCGCATCACCCTTGAAGTCCGTCGACACGAGGGGATCCTCTTCGCAAGCCATGATTCCCTGGAGGGATTTCTTTGCTGCCTGTTTGAGGGCCTCGTGGAGCTGCTCCGTCGTGGCGGGTTTTCTCAGCTCGGCGGTAAAATCCGCCACCGAGACCGTCGGCGTGGGGACGCGGAGCGAGTAGCCGTCGAAGCGCCCCTCGAGCTCGGGGATGATGAGGGCAAGCGCCCTTGCCGCCCCCGTCGTCGTGGGGATGATGTTGCAGGCGGCGGCCCTTGCGCGCCGGAGGTCCTTGTGGGGCAGATCCAGGATCCGCTGGTCGTTCGTGTAGGAGTGAACCGTCGTCATCATGCCCTTCTCGATCCCGAAGGCGGCGTGGACGATGCTCACGGGGGGCGCCAGGCAGTTGGTCGTGCAGGAGGCGTTGGAGAGGATGCCGTGCTTCTTCGGGTTGTAGGCAGCCTGGTTGACACCCATCACGACGGTGAGGTCCTCGCCCTTGGCCGGGGCCGAGATGATGACTTTTTTCGCCCCCGCCTGAAGGTGGGCCCGGGCTTTTGCGGCGTCGGTGAAAAGCCCCGTGCTTTCGATCACGATCTGAACCCCCTCGTCGTCCCAGGGGATCTGGGCAGGGTCGCGGTAGGCGAAGCTCTTGATCGGCTGGCCGTTGATGATGAACTGGTCTTTGCCCTCGGCGACGGTGCCCTGAAAACGGCCGTAGTTGGTGTCGTACTTGAAAAGATGGGCGTTGGTTTCCACATCGAAGATGTCGTTGACGGCTGCGACCTGCAAGGTATTCGGGTAACGCTCGATGATGGCCTTGAGGACCTGCCGCCCGATGCGCCCGAACCCGTTTATTCCTATTCTTGTCATCGTGTTGCCCTTTCTAAGTCACTCTTCTTCCATCCCTGGACCCTGAACCCTGGTCCCTGACTCCTTTTCTCTTTTCAGTTGTCATCAATCCTGTACTTGTGCTCCACCAGCAGGTCGAAGTTCGTCTTGAGGGCGTTGTAGAGGCGGGCGTTGTCCAGGGCGATGGCGCTGAGGTTGGCCACGGCCTCGAGAAACCGGATCTCCCGCTTTTCGAATTTACGCTCCTCCTTCGTATAGGCCCGAAGCACGCCGATGGTCTTTCGGCCTACCCGCAGGGGCACCACGAGGACGGAGCGGATCCGCTCCTTTTTCGCCTCGGCGGTGTACTGGAAGTTCCTGTCCGACTGGGCGTCTTCGATCCAGATCGTCTTGCCCCCGAGGGCCTTGCGGTCGATGCCGCTTTCCTCCACCAGGACAGGCCCCTTGACGAGATATCCCTTGGACAGCCCGCAAGCCGCCCCCATGAGGAGCCGCTTTCCCCTGGTATCGAGAAGTCGGATGGAGCAGGCCTTCACGTCCAGGGCCTCTGTTACACAGCAGGTGATCTTTTCCAGAACCTCCGAGGGCTCCAGGGAGGCATTGATCACCCTGGCCACCTCGTAGAGGGCGGTGAAATAATCCTTCTCCTTGATCTTCATGGCTTCACCTTTTGCGGTCTTTGGTTGGTTGGGGTTACTCTCTTTCGTCAGGCGGATGACCGGGGCGCTCCCCGCTTCTCCAACCTTCTTAACGACTCAACTTCTTACCTTCTTCTCCATCAGGGCGCCTTCACTTCCTTCACGTTGCCGATCCCCCGGTGGATGTCGGCCATCAGTTCCCCGGAGAACTTCTTCAGGGCCCTGCTCATGGACTCGGCAAGCGCCCGGGCCGATTTTTCCTTCATGGCCTCCTCGACGGTGTAGGTTTTCTGGAAGATGATGCGCCGGGTGATCTCCCGCCGGGTCACGTCCAGCAGCGTCACATCGGTGGACAGGCGTGCCGCGGGGCCACTGCCCCCGTCAACCTCCAGGAATTCGGCAATGGTGCCGGTCATCGCGTACCGACCCTCTCCGGGGTCCTCGTAGGCGAGGACGGCCTTGAATGTGCCGGAATGACGAAGGTCTCTCAGCAGGAAATCCGTCACCATGTCGCCCGGCATTACACGCCAGCGTTCCCTGCTGTATGAGCCCAGCTCGAAGGGTGCGGGACGGTAAAACATGGCGGTGCTGGCGAAGGCCTGGGCCGTGGAGAACGGCTCGACCCGGATCGCCTCGGCAGCTTTCGCCTGGACTGCCGGCGCCGTCGGGGAGTAGTCGGGCAGGAACTGCTTCACCGCATAGGTTGACTTTCCGCCCCCGCAGCCTGTGAGAATGATCAATGCCGCCAACAGATAAAGAAGCCGTTTCATGTTCCCTCCGCCTGTCCGAGCTTCCTCACTTCGTAACTTCTTAACTTCCATTCTCTGCTAGTCCCTTCTTCCCGCCGGGGGGCTGTTGCTGAAGAACAGGTCCGAGGGGTTGCCCTCCAGCCTCTCCACGAGCCTCTCCAGGGTTTCCGAGGCGCGCTTCAGGTTGTCGCTCATGATCTGGACATCGCGGGCAGTCGTCCGCGACGTCCTGGAGAGATTGTCCACGACCCGGTTTGCCTTTTCCGCCGTCTCGGCCAGCTTGAGGGCCTTGAGCTCGTCGCGCGTGACGGCGATGAGCGACCGGGCCTCGGCGAGCGCCGCCCGGGTCTCTCCGACGATCCCCTCGAGATTTCCCTCTGCGGTGATCTTTTCGACGCGGGCCATCGTCTGATCGAGGTTGGCAGAGATGGATTCGAGGTTTGCCTGCACCTTCTGCGTCCGGGGGCCTGCCAGGAGGTCTTCCGCCGCCCTGGCCGAGCGGGTGATGCTCTTCGAGATCCCCTCGAGATCGACCTGTTTGATCTTCTCGACGATCTCGTCGATGCCCGAAAAGATCTGCCGGATCTGGGACGGCTTCGACGGGATGATCGGGTACTCGGCTGCGAAGTCGAGCCGGGGCGACAGGTCGTGCTCCTCGGGGTCCCTCCGATCGAGCTCGACGAAGACGATGCCCGTGATCCCTGCGGTTCTCAGCGATGCCACGTTGTTTTTTTCCACATCGTCGCGGAGCCGGATCTTCATGACCACCTCGATGAGCCGGTTGTCGGGGGCCACCCGGATGGCCTCCACGCGACCCACGTCCACGCCGCGGTACTTGACGGCCGAGTCCTGCTGGAGGCCCTGGACGGATTCGTTGAAATAGGTGACGTAGCGGGATCCCTTTTCGAAGTACTTCGATGCCCCGACCCAGATGATTGCGGCAACCGCGAGAATGATGCCGACGGTGACGAAGACCCCGAGGGCCCGGCTGGATACGTGTCTGACCATGTTCGTGCTTCTCCCTGGCTAATGTGCCATCGATCGGGCTGCATCCTCGAGGCAGCCTTATCGATGCCCTCAGGCCTTCTGACTACGAAGATCGGAAGTGAGGAAGCGAGGAGGAGCGGAAGGAACAACCAAAGAAAAAACAGATTCGATCCGCTTTTTCCGCTCTTCTGATCTTCCTCGCTTCCTCGCTTCCCGTTCAGTCCGCCTGACGGTTGAAAAAGTGGAGCACCCGGGGGTCCGTAGACTTTTCCCGGAGATCTGCCGGCGTTCCCCGCGCGATGATGCCCTTCGTGTCCTTGTGGAGCATGATGGCCCGCTCGGCGAGGCTGAAGATGGAGGCCAGCTCCTGGGTGACGAAGACCATGGTCGTGCCGATCCCCTCGTTGAGGCTGCGGATGAGGATGTCGAGCTCGGCCGCCGTCACGGGGTCGAGGCCCGCCCAGGGTTCGTCGAAAAAGAGGAACGTGGGGTCGAGGGACATGGCCCTCGCCAGTCCCGCCCGCTTCCTCATACCCCCGGAGAGCTCCGCCGGCATGTGATTTTCATATCCCGCCAGGTGCACGAGACCGAGCTTCATCCGGACGATCTCGCGGATCAGCTCCGGCGGGAGGCCGGTGTACTCCACAAGCGGCAGGGCCACGTTCTCCGCAAGCGACATGGAGCCAAAGAGGGCATCGGCCTGGAACAGTACGCCGATCTCGCGTCGGACCCGGTGAAGCGCTTCCCCGTCGGCCTGCGCGATATCGATGCCGTTGATGAGAATACGGCCGGAGTAAGGCTTGAGCAGGCCGATCATGTGCTTGAGCAGAGTCGACTTGCCGCAGCCGCTGCCCCCGAGGATCATCAGGCGCTCGCCCCGGCGGACCTCGAAGCTCACGTCCTCGAGGATCGTCACGTCGCCATAGCGCGCGGTGAGGTTCTCGACGATGATGACCGGCTCTGTGTTGGGCGATCCCACTGTTATCCCCGTACGATAGTAAGGTGCCTCGTCCATTCCCGGTGCAGCGCGTTTGCGAAGATCGGAAGAGCGGAAATAATTCTCTTCCACTCCGCTCTTCTGCTCTTCCTGTCTTCTGATCCTCACTCCCTGTGACCGGCAGCCTGCCATCTGCCTGTCCATGAACCCCCTTGAATAAGGCTCATCTCAAAGGTGTCACTGCCGGATGTAATGCAGCATGATGGCAAAGGCCGAGTCGGCCAGGATGATCAGGAAGATGGCCGAGACGACGGCTGAGGTCGTCGACATCCCGACTCCTTCGGCGCCCCCTTTCACTTGGAACCCCCGCTGGCAGCCGATGCCGGCAATCAGCATGGCGAAGACCACGGCCTTGATCATGCTCGTGGCGAGGTCGAAGATGCGGATGCTCGCCTTGGTCTGCTGGACATAGGTGAAAAAGGTGAGATCGAGCCCCGTGATCCCCACGATGAGGCCGCCGAGGATGGCGAAGAGGTCGGCGTAGACGGTCAGGATGGGGACCACCGCCATGGCCGCGAGCACCTTGGGGACGGCCAGGAACCGGATGGGGTCGAATCCCATGGTCACCAGCGCGTTGACCTCGTCGTTGACGACCATGGTGCCGATCTCGGCGGCGAAGGCCGATCCCGAACGGCCCGCCACGAGGATGGCCGTCATAATGGGGCCCAGTTCGCGCACCATGGCAAGGGTCACGAGATTTGCCACGTAGATGTTGGCCCCGAACTGCTTGAGTTGAAGCGACGACATGAAGGCCATGATGAGGCCGAGCAGGAGGCTGATAAGCGCCACGATGGGAAGCCCGTCTGCGCCGGCCCGCTTCATATAGAACCTGACCTCCTCCCAGCGCACGCTGCGGGGGTGTGCCAGGCTCCAGGCAAGGGCCATCACGAGATCCCCGACGAAGGACATGATCTCGAAAAAATCGCGAACCTGCCTGCGGGCCAGCTCGCCCAGATTCTCCACAACGGAAGGCCGCACCGACTCCGGCCTCAGCGGCGGGCGCCGGAGGGCTTCCCGGTCGATGAGGCCCAGGAGGCCGTGATTCTTCCCGGAGACGTTGAGAAGGTCAAAGGGGATCGAAAGCGACCCGGCGAGGTTCTCCAGTTCGATCAGGGCAAGCGCCCCTGCGCTGTCCATGTACTCGACGCCGGCAAGATCGACGGAAAGCCTCAGGGGCTTCATGCGCCCCGGGATTGCCTGAAGGTCGGCCATGAGGGGCTGCAAATCGTTCAGCGAAAGGCGGCCCGCCAGGCGGATCGTCGCCCCTTCCCCCATTTTCCCTTCGACACTGAGCCGGTATCCTGTCGCTTCCATCTCGTCCATCGGTCGTGGTTGTGACGGGCTTCAACCGTTGAGATCCACCCTTATGAACTCTTCCTCCGTGAGACCGAACCGGTTCCGGAGGTCTGCCGCGTCGAAGGCAAGCACCAGGAGCCCCACCACTTCCCCTTGGCGCAGAAGGGGGATGCCCACAACGTAGAGTGTCGTGTGGTCCTGGAGGTAAAGTTTCGTCTTGACGATTTTGCGCTCCTTCATGGCCTTCATAACGATCTCGTAGTGCGAGTAGTCGAGACGCTTGATCGGTTCGCCCGGCGTGGCGGATGCGAGCGTGATGCCGTGGTGGTCCAGGACGGTGATCCCGCAGGTGAACGGGCTGCCGTCCTCTTTGGCCAGGGAGCATCTCTGCTCGAGGATATTTCTGGCCGAACGGGGTTTCCGGCCGGCCACGGCATCCATCAGGGAGGGCGCAAGAGATTCCTTCGTCGCCTGGACCTCCTTCTTGAACGATTCGGCGGCCGGCCCGGGCACTGATGGGGAGCAGGACGCAAGCAGCGCCAGGCAAACAAGCAGGGTAACGCCCAGCGCGCTGCCCGCGAGTCTTCGACCGCTCGAGTTGTGCACGAAACCGCTCACCTTCATCGTTTTCGGCCGCCCGCCCGGGGCGGCGGCCATTTTGGGAAGTATAGCAAAAAAAGCCTCTACATTCACGGATTCTTGATTGGCTGTCACCGATTCGGTCAGGTCAGGGAAGTAGAGGAAGGCGGGAGCGGGGGAAAGGCCCCCGCCTTCAGGTTCCGGGTGCGGTTCCCTTAGACAGTCCGCCTCGCTCAGCGAACCTTGATCTGGAGCGAGCCCCTCTCGCCGGTACGTCCATCTACGACGGCAGCCAGGATCTGCTGTCCCGGCTTCGCCAGGGCCAGGGCCCCCGAGAGATCCTGTGCGTTCGAAAGGGGCATCTCGTTGACTTCCAGGATCACGTCTCCGGGCTCCAGGCCAGCCCTGGCTCCCGGGCTTCCTGCCTCGACGCGGGTGATGACGACCCCCTGGCCCGGCCTGAGTTTCAGGCGAGAGGACTCCTTTGCCGTTGCCGGTCGCACCGTGACGCCGAGGCGCTCCCGGATCGGGACGGCGGTCGCCTGGACGCGGGTTTCCATGGACTCGATCCGAACGGGGACTTCGGACTTTTTCCCCTCGCGGAGGATCGTTACCTTTGCCTCCTTGCCGATGGGCGACGCGGCCGTCTCGTTACGCAGCTGCGAGGCGTCGCGGATCTCCTTGCCGTTGTAGGCGACGACAACGTCGCCCTGTTTGAGGCCTGCCTTCTCCGCCGGGCTTGCCTTCATGACCTCGGAGACAAGCGCGCCGCGGGTCCCCTCGACGCCCATGGTTTTGGAGAGATCGTAGCTCAGGTCCTGCACGGACACCCCGAGCCAGCCCCGCTCCACCTTTCCCTTGGCGATGAGTTCACGGGAAATGTGCAGGGCCATGTTGCTGGGGATCGCAAACCCGATACCCTCGAAGCCGCCCGAGGAGGATGCGATGGCAGCGTTGACTCCCACGACCTCCCCGCGCAGGTTCAGCAGCGGCCCCCCGCTGTTTCCGGGGTTAATGGCCGCGTCGGTCTGGAGAAAGTCCTGGTAGCCCGACGGGTCGGTAATCCCCCGGCGGTGCTTGGCGCTGATAATGCCCGTCGTCACCGTCTGGTCGAGACCGCGGGGGTGGCCGATGGCGATAACCCACTCGCCCACCTCGACGGTATCGGAGTTGCCGAACTTCACGTGGGGAAGGGCCTTCTTTACGTCGATCCTGACGACGGCAAGGTCCGTCTTGGGGTCTGTCCCTACGACGCGGGCCTCGTATCGTGACCCGTCGGCAAGCAGAACCTGGACCTTCGAGGCCCCGCCCACGACATGGTTGTTGGTCAGGATGTGACCCCTGGCGTCAGTGATCATCCCCGTGCCGAGCCCCCGCAACTCCCGCTTGAACTTCCCGGGCGCGCGCTTCGGGTCCTGGAAGAAGCGGAAGAAGGGGTCCCCCTCGAAGGGCATTGTCGGGCGCCTGACTTCCTGGCTCCGGGTCACTTCGATGTGGACGACGGAGGGGATATTGTCTTTAGCCACCCGGATGATGGCGGTACTGAGGTCCGGCGAGCCGCCCTTCTGTGCTGCGGCCTCTCCCGGCACGACCCACGCGAGCGCGATGACCCCCAAAAGAAACGTGAACCATCGAATCTGTGCCTTGCGGAAAAACGGGTTCTTCATCATTTTCTCCCTCATGAACAGGTATGTCAGATTCCGGAGACTGCCGAGGCATCTCCGTCCTGGAGGCTTAACGTTAACCGAAAGGCCGGGGGATGGCAAGGATGCGTTGATCCCCTCGGCAGCTGCCCTGACAGAAAAATCAAGGATTTTCTGCGCCGGGGGGCTGAAAAAGCCCTATTTTTTACTTATGCAGTTGATATAATTGAGAAATTAAAGAAAATCGTCACTTTTCCCTTGCAATCACCCTTAATGATTTGTAACATTTCCAAAAATAACGTTGCAGCGGGTGCATGAAGCAACCTTCTTCACACCAACCTGACCTCCCGGTCTCCCAACCCCGCTGACATTCCCCAACGACAACTCCTGAGAAACAGCCTCTCGACAGGACCAGCCGGGTGGGGACAGGACAGGAGAAAGAAGGGGTTAAGACATGAAAGCCTTGAAAATGCTGGCTCTCCTAGGAATGCTCGTGGGCTTGGTTTCGCTGACGAGCTTGAATTTTTCCGACGAGATCGATTACAGCAGCCTCGGTATTCACTGGAACGGGGGAGAAGTTCGCGCCGTGGAAATGATCGCGGCTCACCTGGCGGAGAAGAACGCCCTCATCCCGGACGAAGAGCTCCATGAGGTTGCGAAAACCATGTATGACGCCTCGCGGAGTTATGATGTCGATTACCGCCTCGTTCTCGCCGTCATGGATGCCGAGAGCAACTTCCGTCACAATGTCGTCTCCGAAGCCGGGGCGATCGGGATCATGCAGGTCAAGCCCATCGTGGCCCGCGAGTTCTCCGATGAGGTGGGGATCCCTTACGGGCGCGATGTCCTTCACTGCCCCCATGCCAACGTCCGCTTCGGCGTCTATTACCTCTCGTGGCTCAGCCGGCATTATGACAACGATTACGCCGTCCTCTATGCCTACAATGTGGGCTACACCCGGGCTCGTCAGAACATGCAGAGAAACAGTGAGCCGAAGACCGGGTACACCCGGAAGGTGATGGAGGAATACGAGCGGAACCGCTCCCGGCTCCCCGGCGTTTAACGGAAGAGCCGCAAGCCACGAGCCGCAAGCCTCAAGGACAAAAACCCCGCTTCCCGGAAGGGAGCGGGGTTTTTGTCTTATCGCGGATGTGGGCTTTTTTTTCTTCACTCAGACACTTAGACACTCAAACACTCAGGCACTTTGTCACATTCACGGCCAGATGGATTTCATCCAGCTCGAGAAGTGGAAGCCATCCCAGCGCTCCCGTATGCCGTCCCGCAGCGGCAGCATGATGTTGATGTAGTCGTCCGTCCAGGGGGTCACTTCCCTGAGACCGTCGCCGGGCCCCAGGGGGAGCCAGCCCTTTTTTAAGAGGCCGTCCAGCCGGCCGGCGTCTCTGGCCAGGACAATGCACCACGTCGCGCTCTGGTTTGCCTTCAGCGCGGTCTTCGGCGTCGGCACGTTGATGGCGCCGGTAAGCCCGAGTTCGCAGGCAAGGGCCTTGATGATGGGGCGAAGCTCGTAGTAGCGGTTCGACACGTGAAAGAGGATCACGCCGTCGTCTTTGAGTCGTTCCAGGTAGATCTGCACGGCTTCCCTTGTCAGCAGGTGGGTCGGGATGCCGTCGCCCGTAAAAGCGTCCATGTGGATGATGTCGTAGGGCGGCTCCCGCCGGTCGATTTTCTGCATTGCCAGCCGCCCGTCCCCCACCACAACCCGCACATCCCCCTTGCATTCGTTGAGGAACGTGAACCAGTGGCGGGCGATCCCCTCGTTGTCGGGGTCGATCTCGTAGTAGACCATGGTTTCGCCCGGCTTGACATAGGCCGCAGCGGCGCCCGCCCCAAGACCGAGCACCGCCATCCTTCGGGCGGGCGGTGTCGTCTCGTAGACGTCCGCGATCCCGCCCCCGATGAAATAATACATGATGGGGGTCAAGCTGCCTTCGGGGTCCAGAAGCTGTGCGCCGTGAATGGTCCGCCCGTGGAGGAGCTGTCTCACATTCTGGGGGTAGCTGGCCACATCCCAGATGGTATAGGTGCCGTAGAAGTTGCGATGGCGGAAGCGCACCGGCTCCTGCAGGGTCTGCCAGCCCTCCTTCACGATGAGGAAGACGAGGAAGGCCACCACGACGGCACGGCCGACAACGGCGACGTAGGAAATGCTCGACAGGAGTCTCGTGTAGGGCTTCTCCCGGCACCACCAGAGAGTGGGGGCAAGGAGCAGCATGACGATCGGGTATTCATAGAGGGCCGGGAAAACGAAGGGCGCCCCGAGGCTGATGAGGGCCCCACCGACCCAGCCTCCCAGGGCTGCCGCCAGATAGAAGTTCGTCAGGTGCGATGCAGGCGGCCTGAGCTCGTAGAGCGTTCCGTGACAGACCAGGCAGACGAGGAAGAAAACCGTCAGGTGTCCGATGATGGCAAGCCAGTGCACCGGCCCCAGAAGGAACATGAGAAGACCCGCAAGCAGGATCTCGGGCCAGAAATTGCGGAGGACGCGGGGCACGCCCCCGCCGGTCCGGAAGGTCACAATGAAGCTTCCCAGGTACAGGGCGAGCGGCAGGATCCAGGTGAGCGGGAAGGAGCCCACCTCGAGGGCGATGTAGTTGGTTACGGCCAGCAGGAACGCCGAGGGCAGGCAGCTCAGAAGAAGCCACTTCCCGTAGGTTGCGGCGCCGATCGTTGCGGCCGCGGAGGCAGGACTTCCCTGTCCTTCGGGTTCAGCGGCAGGACCCGTGCCGGGGCGCAGAAGGTACCAGGACGCCACCACTAGAGCGGCGTAGAGGACATAGGTCAGACTCCAGGCTACACTCTGCAGCTTCACGCCCATGAGGGGCTCGGCTACGAACGTGTAGCCGAGAAGCGCGATCAGTGAGCCCGCGTTGGATGCGGCGTAGAGCGGATAGGGCTCCTGGTGTCTGCCGATACGGGACTGGCTCAGCCATGCCTGGGCCACGACGGCCGTCGTGGAGAGCACGGCAAAGGGAAGCGCCACGTACAGCGACAGGACGTAGAGGAGATGCAGAAGCGGCGCATGCGGGTCGGGCTGGGCATGCATCTGGAGCGGCAGATTCACGAGGGGCAGGGCCAGGATGGCAAGGTGCCAGACGCCGAGTTTTCTGGCGAAGAGGTGGGCGTAGAGATACCCGACGAACAGGACGGCCTGGAAGAACATCAGGCAAGTGAGCCACACATGGGCCGCCCCGCCGAAGTAGGGAGTCAACAACCGCCCCGCCAGCGGCTCGAGCCCGAAGAGCAGGATTGCCCCGCAAAAGACCATGCCCGTCAGGACGACCATGGCCAAACGGTCATTTCCCCTGTGCTCCGCCGTGTCCAGACCCATCGCAACTGCCCTCCAAAAGCGGTAATCCATACCGCTTTTCCCCACTATTCGTCCAGATATTTTTTCGCGGGAAGGCGGCTGGAATGTTGGGTCCATTGTACCCATTATTCCATTACTCCATGGCTCCAGCGTCAGGGGTGCTTGTGCGTGAAGGGCATCACCAGGAGTTGAGGCAGGCCGAGGCGGGCCGGGTCGCGAAAGTTGGCCAGGCCGATCGTCATCCCTTCGTGCCCCTTTTCGGGCTGGGGGCGGTAGGTCCCGAGGAGGCGGTCCCACGCGGAGAGGTTGAAACCGAAGTTGCTGTTGCGCTCCCCGATGATGACGGAGTGGTGGACCCGATGCATGTCCGGGGTCACGAGGAGAAGCCGGACAATCCGGTCAAGCGCCAGGGGCAGCCGGAGGTTGCTGTGGCTGAACATGGCCGTGCTGTTCAGGATGATCTCGAAAAGGATGACCGCCAGGGCCGGAGGGCCGAAGAGGTAGACAAGCCCCAGCTTGATACCCATGGAGAGAATGATTTCGAGGGGGTGAAAGCGGATCCCCGTCGTGAGATCGAAATCGAGGTCCGCGTGGTGAATCATGTGGAGGCGCCACAGGGTCGGTGCGTGATGAAAGAGAACATGCTGGATATAGATGAAGAAGTCGAAGAGGACGACCCCGGCGAAGACGGCGACTCCGTATGGCACCTGGAAAAAGTTCAAAAGCCCCCACCCCTCCTGACGACACAGCAGGGCGAAGCCCGCAGGGAGGACGGGGAAAAGGAAACGGACGATGAGCGTATCCAGCGTCACGATCCCGAGGTTGGCAAACCAGCGCGCCGGTTTGGGGGTGCTCAAGACGCGCCTCGGCGCCCATCTTTCCAGGAAGGCGAGAACGAGCAACGTGCCCAGGAAGAATCCCAGGCGGATCGTGGCTTCGTTTTCAAAAAGGCCGTTTCCCAATGATGCAGATACCTCGCCGGTGGTTACCGGATGCGAAGTTAAGAAGATCAGAAGTTAGGAAGTTGATTGCGTAAA
>DIFQ01000118.1:8039-8193 GCA_002419215.1 Syntrophaceae bacterium UBA5744 | reverse complement strand
TTCTGTCGGCCGTCGCGGCGCCCAGGCCCAGCGCCAGGGGCAGGGCCTCCGCCAATCCCGCCGAGCCCACCCACAGCACGGGTTTGTCGAGCCGCACGGCGGCCATGGCGATCATCGTGAGATGATCATCCTGCCACGCGTCGCAGACGAGGAC
>DIFQ01000118.1:0-8003 GCA_002419215.1 Syntrophaceae bacterium UBA5744 | reverse complement strand
ACGCTCTTGATCCCGACATGCCCCACCTTTCGCCTGGTCTGCCCCGCGATCAGGGTCGGGATGTGCGATTCGCCGACGGGGCACACGGGGTCCCTGGCGATTTCCGTCGCTTCCAGGGGGGCGCCTCCCAGGATGTGGCAGCCGCCCACGGTGATCCGCCCGTTTTTGGGGAAGGCAGGGGCCACGACGGCAAGCGCGAAGCCGCAGACGTCCATCAGGGCGTCTATTTCCGGGCCGAGATTGCCGCGCAGGGTGGAATCGATCTTCTTGTACAGGGCCTGAAAGGGCCCCCGGTCCTGGAAGAGGCTGACCGCCTGCGCAACCTTTTCATACGCCTCTGCCGGGGACAAGGCCCGGCTCTGCGTGTCGACGATCAGCACATCTTCTTCGAGTTCCGAGGGGGAATCGGGAAGGGATATCAGGACAAGGGACTTCAGCCCCTGCTTTGCGAACTGCACCCCCGTGTCGTTGGCGCCGGTCAGGTCATCGGCCAGGACCACGATTTTATTTCTCGATCGGCTCCGATTCGCCATAACGGGTGCAATCCACCATGTGGAACGAGATGCTGTGCAATTGTGAATACAAAATACATTCATTTGCAGTGGAAGGCAAGCCCGACGAGCTTTGATGCAGCAAAAAAGTGGCTGGGTTACAGAAAGCCTACAGCCTGCAGCCGACAGCCTACAGTGAATGAATGACCGGCCGCTGTGCAGTTAACTCGGGTCCAAGGGTTCAAAGGTGCAAAGGTTCAAGGGTAAAGAGAAAGAGCCGCAAACCGCTCCTTCGACAGGCTCAGGATGGCAAAGCCACAAGCCGCGGGGCATAAACAAACACGTCTATTACGTTCATTTCGTTGATTTCGTTTGTTTCGTTGGGGGGGGATGGGCCTGCAGCCCGCAGCAGACACGAGATGCCTTAGAGAGAGAGTAGATTTTGACAAGCTTCTCCGTTTTCTATATGACTACCGGTGCGGAGTATGGACATACGGGGTTCCGATCAATCCACAAAGGAGAGGGTGCCATGCAAACTGCGGATCTGGAAAAGTATTGCGAAAAGGCAATCGCGGAAGGGGTGAGCCATGCGAAGGTGATCCACCCGAGCACGGTGGTCACGGCAGCGTGGGTCAGGATGAAGTGCCTGTTCGGCTGCCCCTACAGGATCAGCCACTGCTGCCCCCCGACGACCCCCACCCCGGAGGAGACCCGGAGAGTCCTCGACGGCTACAATCGCGCCATCCTCTTTCACATCGAGGCCCCCCGGACACCCGAGCGGGGCAAGCGGAACCTGGGCATTTTCGACATGCTCGTGAAGATGGAGGGCGAGATCTTCAAGGACGGCTATTACAAGTCCTTCGTCTACCTTGCGGGCCCCTGCCCCCTGTGCAAGGAGTGCTCGAAGGTCAAGGACGCACCCTGCATCCAGCCCGGCAAGGCCAGGCCGTCCATGGAGTCCTGCGGGATCGATGTATATCAGACGGCAAGGAACAATGGATTTTTTATCCAGACCTTGAAAGAGAAAACGGAAACACAAAACCTCTACTGCCTGATGCTGGTCGACTGAGCGGCTTCGCAGCGGTGACCGGTGACCCGTGACCGGTGGGGGAGAAAGAAACAAGGAGGGATTCGGGCATCGGGCATCCGGATTCAGGTGCAAGGGTCCAGGGGTGAAGAGGAAGAACTACAAGGGACAAACGCTGTTTCATGCGGGGGTTTGAACGGTAAGGAAACAGCCGGGTCTTGTGGTCAGATTCTCCAGCAATTCGATGATATCGTAATCCGAGGCAAACAGGTCATCTCTGATTTCCTCGTGATCAGTCGTGGATACGGTTTCGCATTTGCTGACGCGCAGGTCTTTCACGGCATCCATGACCGGGGCGTCGGGACTGAACCGGGACACCACGCTCAGATTGCGGAAATCTTCAACAGGATCATAATCGGAGACAAGCAGGCCGCGTGTGATCTTCCGGTGTTTATCGGCGGATACACTTCGAATCCCGCTTACATATATTTCTTTTTCCGATTCAAAAATATCGATGTCGCCTCTTTGCTGAAGCGCCTTCAGGATCCTGTGAACGCTTTCAGCATCGCCGTTAGCCAGGAGGTCCTCGAACCGCCTTGCATCGGCCCGGTTGTCGAATCTCAGAGATTTATCGCAAACATTACCAAAAGCCCTCGCCGGGATGCGGCAAAGCGAAAAGACGATCGCGGATATCATTAAAATGGTCAGCGAAATCGCAATAATAAACATATGCCCTCGCCCGGGACTTCTCCTGAATGGCGGTTTTCCCTTACCAGGTTTTCCTGGACTTGAATCGGAAAAGCAGAATGAAATTGAATAGGTAACAGATTTTAGTTCTGTTCCGTTCCAGGACCGGCCATGTGAATACCGATGATCTTCATGATTCATATGTTGCAAGAAGATTACCAGAAAGGGGGACAGGAGAATAATTGTCTCAAGTGGATATAGTCACGGAAGAATCCATAAAAGAAAGGGAAAGGAAGACTATTAAAATGCATCCCGATTCGTCATTTTTGTCGGATATGACAGGGACAAGGGACAAGGGTGTCGGGACGAGGGCAGAAGGGACTAGCAGGCTGTTGACCGGGGGCGCATCCCGTCAGGGTGCGCAACCATGAAAGGTTCTTTCATTACCGGGGCGCCCCGCTGTGCGGAGCAAGGCGCCAAAAACGCTTCTTCCTTCGAGAGCCGGTAAAAACAATGTCATTGCGAGGCGAGCCTCGCGAGCCGTGGCAATCAACGATTAAGAACTTCTTTCATCTTCAGGCGCTCTCAACGGCAGATCGCCGCGTCGGCTACGCCTCCTCGCGATGACGACTTGTCTGTATTTCGCTCGTCGGAAAATTGAATCCCGCTCAGTCGCTGTGAATGCAAGGTTAACTTATTTCCGAGACACGACACTAGTGACAAAAGTGTATGAGTGTCTGAGTGAAGAGTAAGAGGGGACAGGGGCGAGGAAGGATAACGTAGATCGCCACGCCTCGGAAAATCCACCCTCACCCCAACCCTCTCCAACCAGAGGAAGGGGAGGCATTCACCCTCACCCCGACCCTCTCCCCTCAAGGGAGAGGGAGATTATGGAAGGGGTTTGCCATAGGTTCGGCTCGCGATGACCCTTTTTGGAAACAGCGGATTGACATTCATGCGAGGTAGTGACCGGTGACCCGTGACCAGTGGCCGGTGGGGGAGAAAGAAACGGGACTCGGGATTCGGGCATCGGGCTTCAGGCGCCGGGGGGAAAAAGAGTCGACAGCCGGCAGAGAACCGGCGAAGAAAAGAGCGGCAGACGCTAATCGCGTCGGTTCAAAAACGCGGCGGTTGCGCCGGTGATCTTGTCCGGCTCGCACACTGCGCTGAAGTGGCCGCATTCACCCTGCAGCACCAGCGTTTCCGCCTTCAGGGAACCGGCGAGGGCCAGCGAGGGCTCCGGGTTCACCAGGAAGTCGTTGCGGGAGACAATCACCAGGAGCTTTGTGTGGATGGCGCCGGCGGCCTCTTTTTCCGTTGTGACAGGGCGCCTGTAGATGTTGTGCCCGGTCATCGCCTTGAGCTGCCAGGCCCAGTCCGTGAGGCTGTATTTCATCAGGATGTCCTGCGCCCCATCGAGGGCGCGCGTTACGTCGGAGCGGGACAGGTTCTTCAGGTAAAACTCGGGGGTCAGCGCCGCCAGGGCCAGCAGGGCGGCCGAACCCTCGGGCCCCAGGGCATCGCCTTCGCGGATGGCGTTCAGGGTGTCAATGGCGCGCAGGCCCGTATCGAAGAGAGCCAGATCCGACGGGGCCGCGCGGGGCGTGCCCACGATGGAGACGGCCCTTTGCGCAAAGCCGGGGTAGGAGAGGGTCCACTGGAAGGCCTGCATCCCCCCCATGGAGATGCCGATCACGGCGTGCAGCCGGCCGAGCCCCGGATATTTCGCCAGCATCCGGTGCTGCGCCTTCACCATGTCCCGCACGGTGAATTCCGGGAAGGCGCGGCCAGGCTGTTCTTTGCTGTTGGAGGGGGAGGACGACACGCCGTTGCCGAAGGCGTCCACGGCTACGACAAAATAGCGGGAGGTGTCGGCAAGCCTGGACGGCCCGATGAACCCCAGGTCGACGAGATCTTTCGATGTGCCCCCAAACCACGTGGGGAACAGGATCGCGTTGGAGCGCTCCGGGTTCAACGTGCCAAAGGTGCGGTAGCCCAGGCGGCAATCCCGGATCACCTGGCCGCTCTCGAGACGAAAATCACCCAGGTCCGCCAGGCGAAGCTCGCCCTCTGCGCGCGGGGACTGCGGGGCCGCAAGAAAAACGAGCAGCGCCAGGGGGATGGCTATCCTGCAAAGAGATTTCATGGGGATCATTTCCGAATGCTAGATGAATCGTACTACGATTCGGCGAGGGCGGCAAGAAAGCAATAAAAAAGGGGGAAGCGCTCCGGCGAATCTCCCAAAGGAGCGCAGGAAATGCACGGTAGCGGACATTTCCCGAGAGGCATGAGCGGCGCGCAAAGGGGGTTTGACACCGCAGAAAACCGCCGGCCCCGCATTCACCCTGTGCCTGCGAAGCCTTCTCCCATGCCCCGGACGCAGTCAATGGACGGCGCCGATTCGCCGGGCGCTGCTTCCCCCCCGAGGGGTCATCTCAACTGGGCCATCCCGTCCGGCTGATCGTGAGGCGCCCGTCCATCCTCATCAGCCGGAAAAGCTTTTTCAGGTCGCGCGAGGCATTCTCGATGATCAGTTCTCCCTCGCTTTTACGGATCCACTCGTAGAGCTCAATGAGGATATAGAGGCCGAAGGGGTCGATCGTCCGGACCCTGGCAAGATCGATGACGAACGTTTCCATGTTCTGCCGCATGCATTCCCGAAGCTCCCTGCGCATGGCCTCCGACTCGTCGGCAACGAGATCCCTGTCGGGCATGATGTAAATGGCCCTTTTCGCCTCGTCGCGGCTGACGAGCATCAGGTTCTCTCCTTGTCCGGCCGCTTCGCGACGCCGCGGGGAATGCCCGGCGCCCCGGCCTCCGGCCCCGATATCGACGCGGGCCCGGCAGCCTGCATCTCCCTGATGAAGGCCACGGCAAACCGCCCCTGCTCGTAGCGGACCACTGTCCCGCGAAACATGTACCGCGGATCGCTTTTCGCTTCCCGCGGGTCGGGTTGCAGGAAAAAGGTCAGGCGAACCTCCGTCCCGACGGGCAGGCCGCACACCGAGCGAAACAGCACCCCGCCGGCGGAGATGTCCACCGTTCTGAGCAGAAATATCCTGTTGCCCGCCTGCCCCGCTGCCTCCTTGACGGCAACCGGGAGATCCAAGGCGTACCGCTTGTGCTTCCTCATCGTGAATTCCGCATTGCGGCCGGTCGTTCGGCCCCGGGCAGGACAAAGGTTCCCTCCCCTTACATGCTCCAGGTACACGCCGCCTTTTGAACCTTACTCTCCGGGACGAGCAGGGGCAATACGGACAGATTACGCAAAGACTACGGGAAAAGGTGCGTATCGGGGATCAGGGAAGGGTGTAGAGGTAGGATCGAAGGTTGACATTTTTGCTCTTCAGGCCGAGCTTCTTGCGGATCCGGTCGCGGTAGTATTCGACGGTCCGGGGCGAGAGGTGCAGCAAGCTGCCGATTTCCTTGGTTGTTTTATCCTCCTTGATGAACTCGACGATCCGCATCTCGATGGGAGTGAAGGCCGCCTGCGCAAGGCCCGCCGCCGCACCGGAAGCGGAGAACACCTTGCGGACATTCATCTCGACCACATCGACATAGGCGCTCTGCCGGGGGCTCAACCCCGTCTTTCTCAACTTTTCGAGGCTCGGCATGATGAGCTTCCTGAAGTTCGCCAGGAACTGCTCCTCGAGATCCTGCCGGTCTTCCTCCCGGTGACGCAGCAGCACCTTGAGGGCAATGTTGGCTTCCTCCAGGCGCTGGGCGCGTTCCCTCGATTCCGTCACGTCGCGGGCGACACCCAAAAGGGCATGGACCCCTCCGTTGCCGTCCATCAGCGGGACGAGGGTGACGTTGTGCCAGGCAGGCCGCCCCCCCTTCCCCATCAGGTACTGGCCCTCGGCAGACAAAGGCTCCCCCGTGGCGAAGACGGTATTATTGGCCTCTTTCTGCCTTGCCAGCATCTCGGGGGGGACACCGAGGCTCGCCCGGGGACGGCCGATGAGCTCCTCGGGCTTTTTCCCCGCGACTTCCCCTGCGGCGCTGTTCACGTAGGCGAAGCAGTCGTTGCGGTCGAGGACAAAGATGAAATCGCGGGAAGCCTCGGCCAGTTGCCTGTAACGTTCCTCGCTTTCCCGCAGCGCATCCTCCATTCGCTTGCGGTCCGTGATGTCCAGGGCAACGGCCCCGATCAAGGGCGGTTTGCCTTCCCTGCCGACGGGGAATTTGCGGGTTTCAAAGATCCGGGTCTCCCCCGATTTGACGGGGATCGCCTCCTCGATCAGGACGGGCCGCCCCCCTCGACCACCCGCCGGTCCTCGGCCATGATCCTCTCCGCAACCACTGCGGGGAGATTTTCCAGGGCGTTGCGGCCGATCCAGTCCTGCGAACCCATCATCTCGTCCATGTAGCGGTTCGTGAAGAGGATCCTGCTTTGATCGTCCTTGATGAAGGCCAGGGCCGGCAGCTGCGACATGAAGGCCCTGAAGCGCTCCTCGGAATCCTGAAGATCCCTGAGAGCCTTTCGATATTCGGTCATGTCCCGGCCGATGGACTGGAACTCCAGGAGATTTCCCGCTCCGTCAAAGACGGGGGCATCGATCCACTGCATCCACGGGGTCACTCCGTCGGGCCCTGCGACCTCGTGCTCGTAGAGGCTCACCCTGGGCTCGGCGGCCAGGTTTTCGTAAAAGGATCGGACCTCTTCCCGGGAATCGGGCGGGATGAGAGAAAGCCACGGACGCCCCATCAACTCCTCGCGCGACTTGCCGGTCAGGCGGCAGTACGCCTCGTTGACATAGGTGAGCGTCGTGTCGGGCAGCCAGCAGCATACGACCTGGGCCTGGTTTTCGGCCAGCACGTGATACCGGTTCTCATAGGCCCTCCGCCTCTCCTCGTCGTATTTGTACTGCGTGATGTCCCGGATGCTGCCGCGCAGGCCCAGACAAGAGCCGTTTTCGTCGAGGACGGGCCGGCAGACATGCTCGACCCAGCATTCGCGCCCGTCCCGGCAGATCAGTCGCAGTTTCAACCGGGCCGAGTCACCGCCGCGGGGGGCCTTTCGCAGGTGCTCCAGGAACGATTCCCGGTGGGACGGGTGGACAATCTCCTCCAGGAGACGGGGCTTGGACAGGAACTCATCAGGGGCATACCCGAACATACGGGTGCACGAGGGGGACACGTAGGTAAACCCGTTGGCATCCCTGAAGTATTCCAAGCTGAAAGAGGTGTCGGCAATCAGTCTGAACATGGTCTCGAGTTTGAGGGTGACCCTTAATGTGCTAAAAGCACCCATACCTCATGCCGGTCAGTTATACAACAGGAATTTCAACAGTATCAGACACTTGTCATATATTTTTCTCAGGGCTTCCAGTCTACTGACAACCGCTTTTAATTTGGGGTCTTACGAAAGTGAAAGGACAACAGGGAGCAGGCTGCAGCCGCCATGCGGCAGTGACCGGTGATCATTGCGGCCAAAGGCCGCAGGCTTCGGGCTTCAGGTTTCGGGATTCAGGAAGAAACGAGCCGACAGCAGACAGCGAAGAAAAGACCGGCTGCTGTGCCGCAGTGGGCCGGAGAAGCGTGTAGGGTGTCGCGGGTCGAAAAGAAGGAGAGCGCAAGCCACAAGGCAGCCGCTAAGCGGCAGTGAAAAAACAGTGCTCAGTGACCAGTGCACCGCTTCGCGGCAGTGATGGAAGTGAGGGAAGAAAGAGAAGAACTTCGGGATTCGGGATCAGAAAAAAGAAAAAGAGTCATTGCGAACCGAGCCTATAGAAACCCACAACCCTATTCTCCCTCTCCTTGGGCGGCCACATCCTTAATCTCCCTCTCCCTTGAGG
>DIFQ01000047.1 GCA_002419215.1 Syntrophaceae bacterium UBA5744 | reverse complement strand
CGCAGCCCGGGGCGGCGTCCTCGGCCTCGGCCGCGAAGACCTTGAGCACCTTTCCGTCCAGGTGCGTGTATGCGCCGGGCACGGACGAGAACCCGGCCACGAAATGAGCGATATCGAGTGCGGGGGTTTCCCAGCGGATCAGGCCGTCGTCCTTCTTCAGGCGGGGCGCAAGGGTTGCCCGCGAGTGGTCCTGGGGTGTCCTTTGAACGGTTCCCGCAACCAGCCCCTCGATCGTGCGGAGCAGGCAATGCGCACCCAGGACTGCAAGGCGGTCATGGAGCCGGTCGTAGGTCTCGCCCCGTTCGATGGGGGTTTCCTCCTGGAACAGGATGTCGCCCGAGTCGACGCCTTCGTCCATCCGCATGATGGAGATGCCTGTCTTCGCCTCGCCCCGGATGAGCGCCCAGTTCATGGGCGCCGCGCCCCTGTACTTCGGCAGCAGCGAGGGGTGGACGTTGACGCAACCCAGGGGAGGCCCGTCGATGATCTCCTTCGGCAGGATCTGGCCGAAGGCGACGAGAACCACCATGTCGGGGGCGAGCCCGCGGAAGGTTTCCAGGAACTCGGGGGCCCGGACCTTTTCGGGTTGATGAACCGTCAACCCGTGCCGCCCGGCCGCCTCCTTCACCGGCGAGGCGACGAGGCGCTGTCCCCTTCCCTTGGGCCGGTCGGGCTGGGTGACGACGCCGATAACGGGCCAGGCCTTTTCGACAAGAAGTTCCAGGGACGGGACCGCGAATTCGGGGGTGCCCATGAAAAGGATGCGGGGCTTGTCTGAGCCCATGTCTCACCTCGGGATTTTTGCTAATTGCCGGCCTTCGATGACGGTGTGGAAGAAGTGATGACGTGTCTGAGTGAAGAGTTGTTTGTATACTATCACTTTGTCACTCAAGCACTTAGACACTCAAACACTGCTGCCGCAGGCAGCATATCACATGAAATTCATGGGGTCCACATCGACGCGGATCTCGCAGCCCGCAAGGTCGTCCCCCTCGACGAGCTGCCGGACAAAGGCATGCAGCGGGCGCACCTGCTTTCCCCTCACGAGCAGCTGCCTGCGGTACCGGCCCCTCACCTTGCCCAGGGGCGCCTCCATGGGGCCGATGACGGTCAATCGTCCCTTGAAGTCGTCCCCGGCGGCGAGCCGGGCGGCCCTCTGCCCCAGTCTCCCCGCCCCCTTTTCCACCTGCTCTTTTCCCGTTCCCGAGACGATGAGGTTGATCATCCGTGAGAAGGGCGGGTACCCCAGATCCCTGCGCAGTGCGATTTCGTCCCCGTAGAAACCGGCGAAGTCGTGGGTGCGGGTGCGCTGGATGGCATAGTGGCCGGGGTTGAGCGTCTGGATGACGACCGCACCGGGGGACTCTCCCCTGCCGCCCCGCCCCGAGACCTGGGTGAGCAGCTGGAACGTCCGCTCGGCTGCCCTGAAGTCCGGCATGTTGAGTGTCGTGTCGGCGGAGATGACTCCGACAAGGGTCACGCCCGGGAAATCGTGTCCCTTGGTAATCATCTGGGTGCCGACGAGGATGTCGATCTCGCCGCGGCCGAGGGCCTGCAGGATGCGACCGTGGCTGCCGCGGGACGAAGTGGTGTCGCTGTCCATCCGGGCAACCCGCGCCTGCGGGAAGAGGTCCTCGATTTCCGCCGTGAGCCGCTCCGTCCCCAGGCCGTAGCTCAGGATGCGGACCCCGCCGCACTCCGGGCACACCGGCGGGGCCTTGATCGAGAAATCGCAATAGTGGCACCGCAGGGCCCCCTCGCTCAGGTGATGCGTGAGCGAAACGGCACAGTTCAGGCAGCGGAAGACATGGGCGCAGTCGCCGCAGTAGTGATAGGTGTTGAACCCCCGGCGGTTCAAAAAGAGCAGGGACTGTTTTTTCGCTTCCAGCGTGCGGCCGACCTGTTCGACGAGCAGGCGCGAAAGAGAGCGGATCCTGCCGTTGGGGTCCCGTTCGTTTTTCATGTCGACGATCTCGACGTGCGGAAGCTCCCTCTGCTCGACACGCCGGGTCAGCTCGAGGTAGACATATTCCTTTTCCCTCGTGTTGTGGAAGGTCTGCAGCCCCGGGGTTGCAGACCCCAGGATGACGGCCGCCCCCTGCTGTTTGGCCCGCACGACCGCAAGGTCCCTGGCGTTGTAGGGCATGCGCTCGTCCTGCTTGTAGGAGGCGTCGTGCTCCTCGTCGACGATGATGAGCCGCAGATTGCCTGCGGGCGCAAAGATGGCCGACCGGGCCCCCACGACGATCTTCGCTTCACCCCGTTGGATTTTTCGCCATTGATCGTAGCGCACCGCCGGGCCGATCCCGCTGTGCAGGACGGCGATCTCGCCTGCCGCAAAGCGGCTTTCCATCCGGTCGATGAGTTGGGGCGTCAGGGCGATCTCCGGGACGAGATAGATGGCGCGCCCCCCCTGGCGGAGAGCTTCGGTGATGGCGCGGATGTAGACCTCCGTCTTCCCGCTTCCGGTAACCCCGTGAAGCAGCAGGGGTGAAAAGGCGCCCGAGGAGATGCCGTTCAGAATGGTCCCGAGGGCGGCTTCCTGCTCGGCGTTGAGTTTCAAGGGGCTGTATGCCCGGCCGATCTCCCCCGGGTTTTCGGGGCTTCTCAGGGTTTCTTCCTCACCGAGGGTGACGAAGCCTTTTTTTTCCAGGGCCCTCAGGGTGGGGAGGGGGTCGCGGATTTCCCCCAGTTCGGCAACGCGGGCCCTGCCCCCTCTTGCCTCGATGGCCATGAGGGCCAGCCTCTGACGATCCGTGAGCTTCACCGGGTCTGCCGGGGCTTCCCGGAGGGTTGCGATCTTTTCCGTCCTGCCCTTCACGGCGGGTTTCCTCATCCGCTCCTCCAGGGAGAGGATTCCCCTTTTCTCCAGCTTGCGCAACTCGTTCAGGAGCGTCTTTTTCCCCAGCTCTTTCTCGAGGCTGCGCAGGGGCATCCCCGATGAACGGCGTCCCAGCGAGTCGACGATGCTTTTCTGCAGGGGAGTGAGATCGCCCGCGTCGCCGCGCTTTACGGCCCACAGCAGGCTTTCGATGTCGATGCCCCCGGGGAGGATCTCGCCGAGGGCCCTGCCGAGGGGTGTGAAGTAATAGTCCGCGGCCCAGCGGTAGAAACGCAGATCCTCCTCGTGAAAGAGCGGCTCGCGGTCGAGCACCCGGACGATCTCACGCGTGTCCTTCCGGTCGGTAGAGCGCCGGACGGCGAGGATATACCCCGTGAGCGAGCGCTTTCCGAACGGGACCAGAACGCGTTTGCCCGGTGCGACGTCCGCACGAGACTCGTCCGGCACGGAGTAGGTGAAGGTCCGGTTGGAGGGGATGTTGATGGCTACTTCGACGTACATAGCTTCTTTTCGGAGCCGGGTTCTTTTTCTTGTGCCGGGCGCGATGCCTCGTGCGCTATGCCCGCGAAGAGCGGAAGATCGGAAGCTCGGAAGAGCGGCATAAAATCGGGGAAATTTCCGCTCTTCTGCTCTTCCTGACTTCCTCACTTCATGGATTTGTCGGCGAGGCCGGTCCGCCGCCTCTTCGATTTTCTCGAGAGTTCGGGATGGGCGCTTCCGGGACAGCGGCAACTATACAGCGGTGCCGGGTTTTGGGCAAACGAATTCCCTGTCGGGCAGGATGGGTTTGGGGGGCCGGGATGGGGCTGAGACAAGACGTCGCATCGGGAGAGAACCTATTCCCCCCGCTGCTTCTCCATCTTTTCTTCCCTGGTCTTGCAGTCGATGCACTGCGTCGTGACGGGGCGCGCCGTGAGCCGCTTTTCGGAAATGGGCCCGCCGCAGGTGTCGCAGATGCCGAAGGTGCCGTCGTCGATGCGCTTGATGGCCTCCTGCATCTTTGCGATGAGCTTGCGCTCGCGGTCTCGGATCCGGAGCTCGAAGTTGCGGTCCGCTTCCAGGGATGCCCGGTCGTTGGGGTCGGGGAAGTTTTCCTTCTCGTCGGTCATCTCCTGGACGGTCCTCTCCGCACCGTTCAGGAGCTCATTGATCCTGGTCAGAAGAAGTGCTCGGAAATAATCCTGTTTTTCGGGCTTCATGGTGCCATTCCGTCCGAATATAAGCGCTTTTGGTAAAAGAGCCATTACGTATAACGAATAATCGGTTCGTTGTAAAGAAAAATTTAGCCCGCTTTTCCCTCCCCGTCGCCCGAACGGTAGACCTGGAGGACCTTGTCGATGATGTTCGTCGTCGAGGCCCCTTCGATTTCGGGCATGACGGCCACCCGCCCGCCCCACTTCCCGACGGCCTCGGCGCCCACGATGTCCTTCTCGGCCCAGTCCCCTCCCTTGACGATGACATCAGGCCGGAGATATTCGATCAGTTCGAGCGGGGTCAGCTCGTCGAAGACCGTCACGTAGTCCACGGAATCGAGCGAGGCCACCACCTCGGCCCGTTCGGCCTCGGGCACGATGGGCCGCATCGGCCCCTTGATGGACCGCACGGAGCTGTCGCTGTTGAGGGCCAGGATCAGCGCATCGCCCAGCTTCCTTGCCTCCCGCAGGTACCGGGTGTGGCCGGCATGGAGGATGTCGAAGCAGCCGTTGGTGAAGACGACTTTCTTCCCCTCCCGCTTCAGCCGTTCGACGGTGGCCTTGAGTTCGTTCCTCGGGGTTATCTTGCTCATGACGGCTCCTGGATCGCCCGGGCGAGGGTGAGGGCCCCCACGGCTTCGGCGCCTCCCTTCAGGAGGGTCTTCGCGCACTCGCCCAGCGTGCTTCCCGTCGTGTAGACATCGTCGACGAGAAGGATGTTCTGTCCCCGGACCCTTTCCGGGTCCGCCGTGCAGAACGCCTGTCTAATGTTAGACCGTCGCTCTTCCTTTTTCAAGCCCGCTTGTGATTCCGTGTCGACGATGCGCCTGAGGGTTCGGAAGTCCATGGCAACGCCGTGCCGCCTGGAGATCTCCCGCGCGAGGATCACCGACTGGTTGAACCCCCGCTGCCTCAGCCGCCGTGGATGCAGGGGAACGGGAAGGATCAGCGAATAGTCCCGGACCTGGAAAGAGGGGTAATCGTGCTCGGCCATGAGGCGGCCGAGCCGCTCGCCGAGGGTGAGGTTGCCCCCGTACTTGAAGGCGTGAATGGCATCGTGGAGGATCGACTCGTAAACACCGAGTGACCGGGCCGTGCCGATGTGCCGCTTCTTCAGGAGGCAATCGCCGCAGACGTGATCGGGGCTCTCTTCTGCGGGGTAGGGGATCCCGCAGACCGGGCAAAGGGGTCCGTTGATGAAACGGATCCCGGCAAAGCACTCGGGGCAGAAGGGATGTCCCCCCCGCTCCGGCAGGACCTTGCCGCAGGACAGGCAGAGTGTCGGGAAGAGCAGCTCCGTAAGGGCTTTGATCGCCGCCGTCACATCACATCCCCCTGGGGAGCGACTTGACCTCGACGGTGTCTTCGGCCACTTCCATTTTCGGGGCATCGGACCACAGCCGCTCGATGTCATAGAACTCGCGCACCGGTTCGTAGAAGACGTGGACGATGATGTCCGCATAGTCCATGAGGACCCATCGGCCGCCTTTCTCGCCCTCGACGCCCAGGGGAAGGGTCCCTGCCTTTTTCATGGACTCTCCGACGGAGGAGGCGATGCTCTGGACCTGCCGGTCCGACGAGCCGCTGCAGATGACGGTGTAATCTGCAAAGGAAGTGACGTTCTTGATGTTCAGGATGACGATGTTTTTTGCCTTTTTCTCCAGGGCCGCGTTGACGGCAAGGAGAATCTTCTGCCGCGTAGACAAGTCCTTTTTAGCCAATAATCCTCCTTTTCCTGCAATTCGTTTGTCTGGAGCTCTTCCCGCCGGATGCCCCGCGTTCATCTTCAGGCATCATGGCTGTGAAGATCGGAAGAGCTGAAGCGAGGAAGAGCGGAAAATACAAAAGAACAATATCGACTCCGATCTTCTTCGCTTCATAACTTCTTAACTTCCATCTTTTCAGGGCGCCTTGCATCTGGACTTCTTGAACAGCCTGCCGGAGATCTTCCCGGCATGTTTTTAGAATTCGACCACGGCGCCTTTGCGACGGGCCAGCCTTCCTCTAACCTGCCGTTTTTGTAGCATTATCCATTTGCCCTGTCAATTTGAAAATGTCCGTTGCCACGCCGCGGGTGATGTGGTAACTTCAACCCATTGATATGCCGATCCGGATGATCACGATGCAGGACATCCTGAAACACCTTCAGGTTCATATCCCCTTCGATCAGCTTCTCCAGAAACATCTCGACAAAGTCCTCAGGGAGCGGATCAACCCCGAGATCGCCTTTAACAGCGCCATTCTCGACGGGTTCAAGGAACCGGACTATGCATCAGCCGCAACGCTCCTCCGGGAGGCGGGACATTCCATTACCTTTCACGGGCCCTTCATGGACCTGAGGCCGGGGGCCATCGACGCGAAGGTCCGCCGGGTGAGCCTCGAGCGATTCAGGCAGGTCTTCGAGATTGCCTCCTGCTTCCGTCCACGGTCGATCGTCTTTCACCCCTCCTACGACGAAAAGTACTATGTGTCCTCGGGTCGCAAGTGGCTCGAGAACAGCATCGACACCTGGATGCAACTCGTCCCCCTGGCAGAGGGGCTCGATACGCGAATCGCCCTGGAGAACGTTTACGAGGCCGATCCCGGCTGCCTCGGGCTTCTCCTCGACGCGCTCCCGCCCGGGCGCGTCGGCTTCTGCTTCGACACGGGACACTTCAATGCCTTTGCCGCATCGGGTCTCGAGGCCTGGATCGACAGGCTCGGGTCCCGGCTCATCGAGATCCACCTCCACGACAACAGGGGCGCCCTCGACGAGCACCTTCCCGTCGGGGAGGGGACATTCCCCTTCACAAGGCTCTTTGCCATCCTGAAGGAGAGGATGCTTGCCCCCATCCTGACCGTCGAGGCCCACTCGGAGAAGAATCTGGCCAGGACCCTGGCCAACATCGGGTCCCTGGGCATCCTCGAAGGGTTCGGCAGTTCCGCCGCGGCGGAAGGACAGACCGGCGCCGCCGCAAAGAACGATGCCTGCCCCGGGGAGGTCGTGAGATGATTCGCTATGTGGCCAGGCGCTTTCTTTTCATGATCCCCCTCTTTTTCGGGATCACGATCATCTGTTTTTCCGTCATGCACCTCGCGCCGGGCTCGCCGACGGATCTCCAGACGGAGATGAACCCCCGCGTGACGGCCGAGATGAAGGAGCGCCTGCGGGCCATGTACGACCTCGACAAGCCGCTGCACGTCCAGTACGGCAAGTGGCTCGGACGCCTTCTGGTGCTCGATCTGGGCGTGTCCTTCTCGCCCGACGGCAGGCCCGTGTCGGCAAAGATCCTCGAGCGGCTTCCCATCACCGTTTTCCTGAACATGCTTTCCATGGTCCTCATCTTCCTCATCGCCATCCCCATCGGGGTGCTGTCGGCGGTGCGGCAGGGATCGACCTTCGACCGGGTCATGAGTGTCGTCGTCTTCGTGGGGTTTGCCATCCCGACCTTCTGGCTTGCGCTTCTGCTCATGATCCTTTTCGGCCTGCACCTGGACTGGCTCCCCATCTCGGGCATCCGGTCCCTGAACTATGAATACCTGCCTCCCGCCGCAGCCTTCTGGGATTTTCTGCAGCACCTGATCCTGCCGGTCTCGATTGCGGCCTTCGGGGGGCTCGCGGGGCTTTCACGCTACATGCGATCCAACATGCTGGAAGTGATCCGGCAGGACTACATCACGACGGCCCGGGCCAAGGGGCTCCCGGAGCGGATCGTCATCTACAAGCACGCCCTTCGAAATGCGATGCTCCCGGTGATCACGCTGCTGGGACTTTCGGTCCCGGGGCTCATCGGCGGCAGCGTCATCTTCGAGACCATCTTCAGCATCCCCGGTATGGGGCAGCTGTTCTACATGTCCGTGATGGCCCGCGACTACCCCGTGGTGATGGGGATCCTCGTCATCGGGGCCGTGCTCACGCTCATCGGGAACCTGCTGGCCGACGTGTCCTATGCGCTGGCCGACCCGCGGATCCGGATCTCCTGAGGTGCGGGGCAAATGAAAGAAACGGAGAAAAAGCGGATCGCTCGATGAAAACGGATTTCTGGTACCGGTTCTCGAAAAATCGGCTCGCCGTGGCGGGGAGCGCCATCGTCGTCCTGCTGTTCTTCGTGTCGCTCCTGGCGCCCTGGATCGCCCCCTTCGACCCGACGGCGATCGATCTCAAGAACATCCTGCAGCCGCCCTCGGCAACACACTGGTTCGGCACGGACCAGCTCGGGCGCGACGTGATGTCCCGGATGATCTGGGGGGCCCAGATCTCGCTCAAGGTGGGGTTTGTCTCCACGGGCATCGCCATCTTCATCGGGGCGATCCTCGGCTCCGTGGCCGGGTACTACGGGCGCTGGGTCGACGCCGTCATCATGCGTTTCGTCGACATCATGCTCTGCTTCCCCACGTTCTTTCTGATCCTGGCCGTCATCGCCTTCCTCGAGCCCTCGATCTGGAACATCATGATCATCATCGGGGTAACGGGCTGGATGGGGATCACGCGCCTGGTGCGAGCCGATTTCATCTCGCTCAAGGAGCGGGACTTCGTGCAGGCGGCCCGCGTCATCGGGGCGAGCGATGCGCGGATCATCTTCATTCACGTCCTTCCCAACTGCATGGCCTCGGTGCTCGTCGCGGCAACCCTCGGGGTGGCCGGGGCGATCCTCACGGAATCGGCCCTGAGCTTTCTCGGGATCGGCGTGCAGCCGCCCACCCCGAGCTGGGGAAACATCCTCACGGCGGGGAAGGACAACATCGACATCGCCTGGTGGCTTTCCCTGTATCCGGGGCTTGCCATCCTGGTGACGGTTCTGGGCTACAACATGTTAGGCGAAGGGATCCGGGACTCGCTCGATCCGAGGCTCCGGAGTTGAAAGAGTCAACCCTATGATCATTCCCGTCAAACCGACGGGTTCACTGCGAACTCACGAGGAGGATCGGAATGAAGAAAGCAGAGGCATTCAACATGGACAACATTGACAAGAGAATGATCGATCTCAAGCTGAAAAAAGGCGAAATGACGGAAAAGTTCCTCGCGAAGTACCTTTCTACGCTGCCCGACGTCGCCGCCCAGGCCGAGGAAATCCCCGCGGACCTGGATCGGAGAAGGACAACGAAAAGCTAGGGCGAACGGACATGGTCATCGACTCGCATGCCCACCTGGAGATGTCGCCCTTCGACCGCGACCGCGACCAGGTCATCAAAAGGGCGAAGGCGGCCGGCGTGGAGATTATCGTCACGGTGGGCACGACCGTGGAGGACTGCCGCAAGGCCCTCGAGATCACCCGCTGCTACCCCGGCGTCTATGCCGTCATCGGCATTCACCCCCACGAGGTGAAGGACATCGACGGCGGCACCTACGACTCGCTCAAGGAGATGGCGAAGCACGAGAAAGTGGTCGCTTACGGCGAGATCGGTCTCGATTTTTTCCGGAACCTCTCTCCCCGCGGCACCCAGATCCACCGGTTCGGCGAGCAGCTCGAGCTGGCCTCGGAACTGGGTCTTCCCGTCGTGATCCACGACCGGGATGCCCACCGTGAAACGATGAATCTCCTCAAGGGTTGGAAGGGGGGCCGGAGGGGAATCATCCACTGCTTCTCCGGGGACTACCCGATGGCCAGGCAGTGCATCGAGCTGGGCTTTTACATTTCCATCCCCGGGACGGTGACGTTCGAGAAGAACGACAAGCTCCGTTCCATCGTGAGGGACCTGCCCCTGGAGTCGCTCCTCGTGGAAACGGACTGCCCCTACCTCACCCCGAACCCCTTCCGCGGCAAACGAAACGAGCCCGCCTACGTGGTCCACACGGCCCGGAAGATCGCCGAGATCAAGGGGAGACCTTTCGAGGAAGTGGCGGCCGTGACGACGGCCAACGCAAAACGGATATTCAACATACCTTAAGAATAGTGTCTGAGTGTCTAAGTGTTTGAGTGGAGAACAGGACGATTCTTTCTTCACTCAGACACTCATGCACTTTGACACTTTTTCACTTCTTCATAAGGTACCCCCGGATTCCGCGGATGCTGTTGAAGCAGAAGTTGCGTTCGCGGGCCTGGATGTCTTTCGGCAGCGATCGCCAGCCCGACATGTCCGGGTCGCTGACGATGAGATCGGCCAGGACGGCTTCCTCGAAGGGATCGCTTCCTTTCCTGAAGTGCCTCTTCACCGTGTCCACCCAGAAGTCGAGCTGTCTCCGGGCCCGTTCGAAAAGGGCCGCCGTATCCTGTCTGCAGCCATAGTGGCCGAGGCAGAGAAGCGACACGTCCAGACCGGCCGCTTTCGCGATGGACTTCCGGAAGGTCTCGTGCCGGAAGGGCGGCGGTGTGGCGGGGCGGACATAAGACCCCTCATCGAGGGGGACGTAAACGCCGCCGATCTCCCCGGCAAAGAGAATCTCCCCCACCCGGTACGAGACATGGTGCGGCGCATGCCCGGGCGTCTCCACGGCCTCGATGAACGCCCCCCCGAGATCGATCCTTTCACGGAAGGAGATGCATGACTCGGGCACCGGTGCCATCTCGCCGTAGGCCTCGGCGACTTTCCCCAGGACCTTTTTCGATTCTTCCCAGAGCTTTTGCGGGGCCACCATGTGCGCAATCCCCCTGGGGTGGCAATTGACCGCTGCATCGGGGAAGCGCTGCAGCAACTGGCCCGTCCCGCCGGCGTGATCGAGGTGAATGTGGGTGAGAAGGACATGGTCGATCCTGTCGACACCGGCCTGCCTCAACCGCTCCACGAGGTAAGGGATGGTGGAAGCCGGTCCCGGATCGACGAGGATCGTCGCCCCGTTGACCCTGTAGAGCCATGCGCTGATGAATTTCCGGAACCCCTCGAGGGCCTGATCGATGTCGATCAGGGAAAGGTTGTCGCGAATTTGCTGAATGGCCATCGATCTTGCTCCCGCAGGTTCATGCCTTGAAGAGATTCCGCCCGTCTTTTACCTTCAGGCTTGACAGGAAAGACCGGGCGATCAGGGGATTGGCCAGGGCAGGCGGAAGCCCCATCGCCGCGAGCGCTTTTCTGCACAGTTCCATGGGGTTCCCGGGGGCCCCTTTGCCGGCCAGGCCGGTGACGATCGAGTGAATCCGCTGCAGGGTTTGCTGCCCGCCGGCAATCGCCTCATCGACCTCGCGGCCCTGCCTGGGCCTGTCCCAGGCGGCCAGCAGGTGATCGACTCCCGGCAGTGCTCTCAACCGTTTGAGCGTCCGGACCGACTCGACGATGTCCTCGTAGATCGGTATCTCGCCCGCGACAGGAACCGCATCGGCGCTGAAGAGAGCCCTTTCCTTTTCGTAGAGCAGGCAGATGGATCCGGCCGAGTGTCCCGGCGCGTGGAGCACCTTCAGGGAATGACCGTCCCCGAGGTCGATTTCGTCACCGTCTGCAAGCGACCGCCCGACGGGCACCGACCCTCCCACGAGGGTGCGAAACCCGGGAACGGGCCTCTCCCTCGATTGGAGATCCACGTCCTCGATCCAGCCTTTTTCGGCCCCGTGGGCCGCGACGAGGCAGCCCGTCTGTTCCCGGATGGCTCTTGCGGCGCCGATGTGATCCGGGTGGGAGTGCGTCAGGACGAGCAGGTCGATCTCGCGCGGCTTCCGCCCGGCCTTTTCGAGGGTTTCAAAGATGACCGTTTCCGAGGTGGCAACCCCGCTGTCGACCAGGCAGATCCTCGTGCCGAGGATCAGGAAGGTGTAGACAAAACGCTCGAGGGTGACGCCCGAGGGGAGGTGGACCTGAAAGGGGATCCGGAGAGCGTGGACGTGTTCCGTGATCTGCATCGGCATTGCCTCAAGGGGTTTTCCGCAGGGTTGCTCTGCAGGGTCAATCTGCGCAGGCAGCGACAGTATAGGGGCCGGCGTAACCGGTGTCAACGTCGGGGAAACCATTATGGCCCTGTCCGGCGTCAGGCGGTGCCCCCTGCCCGGAAAACCCTCAGCCAGAGTGCGCCGGACATGCAGACGATCCCAAGGGACGCAAAGGCAAGGCCCCACGCCGCAACGCCCCGGCCGGCTGCGTCGAGGATCGCCCCGAAGGCAACGGGCGCCAGGAAGGCCATCCCGAAGCCCGTGAAGGAGTAGACGGCCAGCGTGAGGCCCCGCTGGCGCTCGGGCGATTCGGCAACGAGCCCGGCCGTGAGGGCCCCGCTGTCGAAGAGATTCGTCATGCCGTACAGAAAGCATAGGGCGATGACCAGGTAGTAGTCGAGCGCGGCGGAAAACCCGATGACACAGCCGAGAATCCCCGATCCGATCATGTATGTCGCGAGGGCCCTGCGCCGCCCCCACTTCATGGCGCCCTCGTTGCCGACGATGCTCGCGGGAACGCCGATGAGCAGGATGAGCATGGCAATGTTCTGGGGACTCAGCGGGGAGGTGAAGCCCGGCTGCAGGCTCAGGCTGTATGCGAGGAATGCCACAAGCCAGGACCGGTAGCCGAAGAGTTCCCAGCAATGGGCCCCGTAACCCAGCATATAGCCCACCGCGGGCCGGTTTGCCAGGACGGTCTTCAGGTCATTTCTCGAGAACCGCAGCCCGGCCGCCGACCCGAGAGGCGTTCGCGGCGGGACGACGGCTGCGAAAATGAGCAGGGCCGCCAGCGGGCCGAGAGCCAGGAATTCCGCCCCCAGGCGCCAACCCGTAAGCGGCAGCAGGAGCCCGGCAAGGTAGACGGAAAGGGCCGTCCCGATCCCGTAGGAGGCCGTGTAAAAGACAATATAGCGGCTCTGCCCGGGCCCCGTGACGTTGTCGCTCAGGGCCCTGAGGCCCGGCATGTAGGTCCCTGCAAGGCCGATCCCCGCCAGGAGTCGAAAGACAGCCGCCGTCCATGTTCCCTCGGCGCACCATCCGAAGAGAAACAGGGAGAGGGCCGCGAGAAGAGCCGAAGGCAGGTAGATCCGCCGTGTGTCGATCCGGTCGGTGAGGCCTACGAGGATGGGTGATGCGACGGCGTAGCCCGCGAAGAAGACACCGTTGATCCAGCCCGCAGCCGTGTTGGTCAGCCCCCATTCGGCCTGGAAGGAAGGCAGCAGGGCCGGGAAGTACATGGTTCCCGTCATGGAGAGCGTCTCCGCCAGGCAGATCAGGAATACGAAGGGGGCTCGGCGTATCAAGAGGCGGACTCCTGTCGGTGATCGTTGTAGCGTTCATCATTAGCCGTGAGTGTGACGGAATTCAAGTGCTAATTCCCCGGTTCATGCCAAGAATTTGCTTGATTCCGATGACGCCCTGGAGTAGGGTTTAATCACAACTGAATAGCCGATCCTGGGGGTGCCGTACAGGCTGAGAGTATACCCTTCGAACCTGACCTGGGTAATGCCAGCGTAGGGAGTGGCGGAAGCGATTGTATAGTCAGAAGGCACATCCACTCCAGGTGTGCCTTTTTGTTTTGGAGGGGAATGAGATGGAAGTGAAGAGAGTATTGACGATCGCCGGGTCCGACTCCGGCGGGGGTGCGGGCATCCAGGCCGACCTGAAGACCATTACAGCCCTGGGGGGCTTCGGGATGAGCGTCATCACGGCGCTCACGGCCCAGAACACCCTGGGAGTCCAGGGGGTCTACGATATTCCCGTCGAATTCATCGAGAAGCAGTTCGACTCCGTAGCCGCCGACATCGGCGCCGATGCGGCCAAGACGGGCATGCTCTCGTCGTCGGAAATCATCCGCTGTGTGGCGAAGAAGATCCGCCGGTACAAGATCCGGAAGCTGGTCGTCGACCCCGTCATGGTCGCGAAGGGCGGCAGCCCCCTCCTGCGCGAGGAAGCCCGCGAGACCCTGATCAGGGAGCTGATCCCGCTTGCCCTGGTCATCACACCGAACATCCCCGAGGCGGAAGTCCTCACGGGGATGCGGATCGCCACGAAGGACGCCATGAAGAAAGCCGCCGTGAAGATCCACAAGCTCGGGGCAAAAAACGTCGTCGTCAAGGGCGGTCATCTCGAGGGCGAAGCCATGGATCTGCTGTTCGACGGCAAGGGCTTCCACGAATTCACGGCGAAGCGGATCGACACGAAGCACACCCACGGCACGGGCTGCACCTTTGCCTCGGCCATCGCCACGGGCCTGGCGCAGGGAGACGGGGTCCTTGCGGCCGTGAAGCGTGCGAAGGACTACGTCACCGAGGCGATCCGCTTCGGGCTTCCCCTCGGAGGGGGCCAGGGCCCGACGAACCACTTCGCGCCGGTATTCCGGGAGGGCGAGCGCTATCGCTGCATCGAGGATTTGAAGCAGGCCCTGGCGAGGCTGAAGGGCGAGCGGACGGGAAACATCGTCCCCGAGATCCAGTCCAACTTCGGTTACGCCCTGACGGGGGCCTCTTCCGCGGCGGAAGTGGCCGCCGTGCCCGGGCGCATCATCCGCGTCGGGGAACATGTGGAGACCCTCCACGATCCGTCCTTCGGGGCCTCCAGCCACGTTGCCAAGGTGATCCTGGCGGCCATGCGTTTCGACGGGTCTTTCCGGTCGGCCATGAACATCCGGTTTTCCGAGGATGTCGTCGATGTCCTGAAAGCCCTGAAATTCAAGGTGGCAAGCTTCGACCGGGCCGACGAGCCGGCGGAGGTGAAGCTCCGCGAGGGCTCCTCCCTCGAGTGGGGGACGACGGATGCCCTCTCGCGGCACAAAGGCATTCCCGATGCCGTCTTCGACCGGGGCGACGTGGGCAAGGAGCCGATCATCCGCATCCTCGGGCGCAATCCCGCGGAGGTCGTCGACAAGGTGCTGAAAGTGTCAAAGGCACTGCGAAAGTAAGGAAGCGAGGAAGATAGGAAGTTAGGAAGAGCAGAAAAGGCAGCGAAAAAGAAAAACGGGTTTTTGTCCGCGCTTCCTAACTTCGTAACTTCCTGACTTCGCAACCAATGGGCTCCGGCCTGAATAATGCCGCGCATCCTCTTGGGAGCGCACGAGCAAAAGGAGAACGGACACATGTCACTCAACGAAGTCACCATCACCCGGGCCATCATCGAGACGTACACGAAGAAGCTCCTGGCGCACCTCGACATCGATGTGGCCGTCGTGGGCGGCGGGCCTGCGGGGCTTGTTGCGGCGTACTTTCTGGCGAAGGCGGGCAGGAAGGTCGCCCTCTACGAGCGAAAGCTCAGCATCGGCGGCGGCATGTGGGGCGGCGGCATGATGTTCAACGAGATCGTCGTCCAGGAGGAGGCAAAGGGGATTCTCGATCTCTTCGGGGTCCGGACGGAGCTGTACGAACCCGGCTACTACACGGCCGATGCCATCGAGGCGGTCACCACGATCTGCTCCCGCGCCATGCAGGCCGGGGCGAAGGTCTTCAACTGCATCACCGTCGAGGACGTGGTGATCCGCGATAACCGTGTCATGGGGCTCGTCATCACCTGGTCGCCCGTGGAGATGACGGGGCTTCACGTGGACCCGCTCACGATCCACGCGGGGGCCGTGATCGACGCCACGGGCCACGACACGGAAGTGCTGCATGTCATCGAGCGCAAGGCGGACGTGCAGCTCAACACCCCGACGGGCAAGCTCATGGGCGAGCGCTCCATGTGGTCCGAGAAGGCCGAGAGGCTGACGATCGACAACACCCGGGAGATCTGCCCCGGCGTGTACGTGGCTGGCATGTCGGCCAACGCCGCCTTTGGAGGGCCGCGCATGGGGCCCATCTTCGGCGGGATGCTCCTTTCGGGGCGCAAGGTGGCCGAGCAGATCCTGGCCGCGGGCCAGGCAAGGAGTATGTGAACGAGATGAAAGAGCGGCAAACACAGCTTGAAATGGCTCGGCAGGGGATCCTTTCCGAAGAGATGAAGCTCTGCGCGAAGCTGGAAAACGTCGAGCCCGAGACCATCCGAAAGGGCGTCGAGGACGGGACGATCGTCGTCGTCCGCAACAACGGGCACACGTCGATTCCGGCCCTGGCCATCGGGAAGGGCCTCCGGACGAAGATCAACGCCAACGTGGGGACTTCGAAGGACCGCGCCGATGTGGCCCTGGAACTCGAGAAGGTCCGTGTCTGCATCGCAGCGGGCGCCGACACGATCATGGACCTCTCCACGGGCGGCGATCTCGGGGCGATACGGCAGGCCATCATCGGCGCATCGACGGTTGCCATCGGCACCGTCCCGATCTACCAGGCCGCCGTGGCAGCCGTGAATGCCGGCAAGGCCGTCGTGGAAATGACGGCCGACGATCTCTTCCGGGCCATCGAGGAAAACGGAAAGGACGGCGTGGACTTTATCACCGTACACTGCGGCGTGACGCGGAGAAGCGTGGAGTGCATCGAAAAGCAGGGCCGCCTGCTGGGCATTGTGAGCCGGGGGGGCTCCATCCTGGCCCACTGGATGGATTTCAACAACCGGGAAAATCCACTTTATGAGCAGTACGACCGGCTCCTCGGGATTGCGAAGAATTACGATATGGTCCTGAGCCTGGGCGACGGTCTGCGACCCGGCTGCCTGGCCGACGCCACGGATCGCGGGCAGGTCCAGGAACTCATCCTCCTGGGTGAGCTGACCCGCAGGGCCAGGGAGCAAGGCGTGCAGGTCATGATCGAGGGCCCCGGCCACGTTCCGATCCGCGACATCCAGGCCAACATCCTCCTGGAGAAGAACCTCTGCAACGGTGCGCCCTTCTACGTCCTGGGGCCTCTGCCCACGGACATCGCCCCCGGATACGATCACATCACGGCGGCCATCGGCGGGGCCATCGCGGGCTGGGCCGGCGCGGATTATCTCTGCTACGTGACTCCCTCGGAGCACCTGCGTCTTCCCACCATCGACGATGTCCGGGAGGGTGTTGTGGCCTCGAAGATCGCCGCCCACATCGCCGACATCGCCAAGGGAATCCCCGGGGCGATCGAGCGGGACCACCGCATGGCCCGGTGCCGCAAGGAACTCGACTGGGAAGGCCAGATCCTGGCCTCCATCGACCCGGTTCGGTCGAGGGCCTGGCTCGAGAAGAGCACGAGCGCGAAAGAAGAGGGCTGCACCATGTGCGGGGACCTCTGTGCCGTCAAGATGGGGCGGAAGAAGCGGGACCCCGGCAGCCAGGAAGCGCCGGAGGAAAGAGAAGCCCCCAAAAAGCAACGGGGAATCTGATGGCAAAAATCGACCCTTTCGACGAGCACGCCGAGGAATACGACGCGTGGTTCGAGAGGCACCGGGAGAGTTATCTCGCCGAGCTGGCCGCCGTGAGGGAATTGCTCCCTTCCGGCGGCAAGGGGGTTGAAATCGGCATCGGCTCGGGGAAGTTCGCAGGTCCGCTGGGCATCCCCGTCGGCGTGGAGCCTTCGCCCCGCATGGCGGAGCTGGCGCGCCGGCGAGTCCTGCGCGTGCTCGAGGCGACGGCCGAGGCCCTCCCGTTTGCCGACGGC
>DIFQ01000070.1:6371-6689 GCA_002419215.1 Syntrophaceae bacterium UBA5744 | reverse complement strand
TCGTCCTTGCGGGGACGTCGATCGCCCAGCAAAAGAAGTTCTTCGTCATTTCCACGGGCGGCACGGGCGGGACCTATTACCCCCTCGGCGGGATCCTGGCCCAGGCCCTGAGCCAGGCCGTGCCCGAGGTCGTCGTGACCTCGCAGGCGGGCAATGCCTCCGTGGCCAACTGCAACCTGATCCGCGACAAGCAGGTCGAATCGGCCTTTGTCCAGAGCAACGTGGCCTACAACGCCTACAACGGCCTCGAGCAGTTCAAGGACAAGCCGGCCAAGAACCTCCGTTTCATCGCGTCCCTCTACCCCGAGACGATCCAGA
>DIFQ01000070.1:1029-6314 GCA_002419215.1 Syntrophaceae bacterium UBA5744 | reverse complement strand
GCGGAACCGAGGTCGACACGCTCAACATCCTGGGTGCCTACGGTTATGCCTACAAGGACTTCTCGAGTGTCGACTGGCTCTCCTTCTCGGGCGGCGCCCAGCGACTCCAAGACAAGCAGGCCGACGTGACCTTTACGACGGCGGGCTGGCCCACGGCGGCGATCACGGAACTGGCCATCTCGACGAACATCGTGCTCGTGCCCATCGACGAGGCGAAGATCAAGGACATTACCAAGAAGTACCCCTTCTACTCCCGGATCGTCATCCCCAAGGCAACCTACAAGGGGCAGGAGAAGGATGTGCCCACCATCACCACGATGGCCCAGTGGGTCGTCGGTGCCGAAGTGCCCGATGAGGTGATCTACAAGCTGACGAAAGCCCTCTGGGAAAGCGGCGCCAAGAAGATGGCCGATGCTCACTCCCAGGGCAAGAACGTGCAGCCCAAGACCGCCCTGGCCGGCATGGGCATCCCGCTCCACCCGGGTGCCGAGAAGTTCTATAAGGAAGCAGGCCTGATCAAGGCGGAACCCGCCAAGAAGCCGGCCCCGAAGAAGAAGTAAGAACGGGTCCATTTTTTTCGTATGACAACTGGGCACTCGTCACGGGGTGCCCAGTTTTTTATATGAAAAGACGCAGATTCATCGCAGGCATTGTCATTATCGTTGCCGTCCTGGCGGCCGTTCAGTGGGTCCGGCTGGGCGTTCTGCGGGTGGAGGCCGTCCGGGAAGGCGGGACGGTTCTGCTTGTCCCGGCAGAATCGGGGGACACGTTTGTTTTGAGCTACGTTCATTCGGTCGAGCGGTCCGTCGTGAGGGATTTTTTCCGAATTGACGAGGGCCGCCGGCTTGTTTTATATGGTACGGAATTTCGCTCGTCGAACACGGGCCTTCCCTCCGCTCTCGGCCCCGGGGAAACCCTGTCGCGGAGCGATGGGGCATTCCGGATCTCGGGCATGCACCGCGTCATGAACGAGGTTTCGCTCTGGGTGGGCGAGGCGTACGGCAACCGGCTGACGATCCATGGCGTGGACCATGACCTGCCTCGCCTCGCGGGCGAAACGCTTCTCCGGGTCCGGGCCGACACGGTCACCGTGGCGGGGTATCTGTTCTTCAGGCTCGAGCAGCTCGTGGTCCATCAAGAAAAACGGGTTTCGAAAGGGTAGTCTGTCATGGCCGAAGAGCCTCAGAAGATCTCGACGGAAGTCAAAGAGGACATCGATCAGATCGCCAAGTACGACCCGGAGTTGAGGTTCCGGAAGCTCTCCGGTCTCACCCTCAAGTTCGTGGCCGCCATGTGTGTCGTCCACTCGGTCTTCCACGTCTACACGGCCGGGTTCGGCATTCTCCAGGAGTGGCGGCACCGGGCTTACTTCCTGGCCTTCGTCCTGCCGCTGGTTTTCTTCCTCTACGTCATGCGCAAGGACCATTACGAGCACGGGACGAAGTTCCTCCTCTATGACATCGTTTTCGGCCTCATCGCGGGCGTCTTCGCAACGGCCATCTTCAGGGAGCTTTTCGACTTGTCCTTTTATTCCTCGGCCGCCCTCGCCATTGCCGTTTCCGTGCTGCTCGTCTACTTCCGGCGCAGGCCCTTTGTCCCCGACGCAATCGCCCGTTACATCGATGCACCCATCTTCACGGGGATGCTGGCCTCCCTGGGCTACGGGCTTTTCCTAGCCTCCGGCGAGTTCGACTACACGCTGTGGTTCAAGGACCTGAACCTGTCGCTCGTCGTGTGGGGCTCCCTGCTCGTGGCATCCTTCCTGGGGATACTGGCGCTTTTTACGCTGCAGTGGGCGCAGGCGGTCCGGTCGCTCGTGACGAAGCGGATTTTCCCCTGCAGCCATGACAACATGCCCTACTACGATCTTTTCTTTGCGTTGCTGGCCTCGCTCATGTCGCTGTACATTTTCCTGGAGTTCAATGCCCTCGGCCTGCGCACGGGCGCGCCCGACAGGGTCGATCTGGTCATCGGCGGATTCGCCATCCTCCTCGTTCTCGAGGGGGCCCGCAGGAGCATCGGCCCGCCGCTGCCCATCATCTCGGGGCTCATCCTGATCAACTGTTACCTGGGGCCCTATTTCCTCGACATCCCGGGGCTGACGCTTTTTGCCCACAGGGGCTACTCCATCTCCCGGATCGTGGACTACATGTTCCTCGGCACGGAGGGCATCTACGGGATCCCGATCGGTGTCATCGCCACCTTCGTCTTTCACTTCGTACTCTTCGGGCTCTTCATCGCCCGGANNAGCTCTTCATGGACCTCGCCATGGCTCTTGCGGGCTGGTCCGCCGGCGGGCCGGCAAAAGTCGCCGTCATCTCCAGCGGCTTCTTCGGCTCCATCAGCGGCTCCTCCGTGGCGAACACGGTGACAACGGGGTCCTTCACGATCCCCCTGATGAAGAAAGTGGGTTACAAGCCGATTTTTGCCGGCGCGGTCGAGGCGACCTCCTCCACGGGCGGCCAGATCATGCCCCCCGTCATGGGCGCCGCGGCGTTCATCATGGCCGAGTTCCTGGGGGTCCCCTACATCAAGATTGCCACGGCCGCCATCGTACCGGCCCTTGTCTACTACTTTGCCGTGGGGACGATGGTTCACCTGGAGGCCCTGAAGAACAACCTGGTGGGGCTCCCCCGGCACATGCTGCCGAATCTCTGGGCCATTCTCAAGGATCGCGGGATCATCATCGCACCGCTCGTTGCCATCGTATACCTGCTCATATCGGGGAAAAGCCCCTTCCTGTCCGCCTTCTGGGGGATCATCCTCTCCGTCTCCATCGGGCAGGTCCACCGCCGGACGCTGCCCTTCCTGGTGACGATCCTGCTGTCGGTGCCCTGCATCCTGGCGGACATGAACCCCCTGGCGGAGTTCTCGCATGAGTTCACGATGTGGGTGGTCTTTTTCATCGCCGGGTTCGGCTATTCCCTGTTCAGGACGGACCGGCTGACCTGGCTTCTGGCGGTCCTGATATCGGGGCTGCTGGCCGGGATGCTCGTCCTGGGTTTCGAGCCCTTCGATGCGGCCTTCTGGACGAACACGGCCGTCGTCGCCGTGGGCATCTTTTACAAAGAGAGCAAAATGCGGATTCCCGACATCATGAGCGCCCTGGAGTGGGGGACCCGCAACGCCCTGTCCATCGGCGCCGCCTGCGCCTGTGTGGGCTTCATCGTCGGGGCGACGACCCTCACGGGACTCGGGCTCAAGTTCGCAGCCACGGTCATCAATCTCGCCAACGGGGCGGGCGCCGCCGTTCTTTCCATCGACATCTTCAACCTCCTCACGCTGAACGGCGTCACGCTCTTCTTTACCCTCTTGTTCACGATGTTTGCCTGTTTCATCCTCGGCATGGGAATCCCCACGACGGCCCAGTACATTCTCGCCGCCATGATCGCGGCGCCGGCGCTTCTGCAGTGGGGCATCCATCCCCTGGTTTCCCACTTTTTTGTCTTCTACTATGCGATCCTTGCCGACGTGACGCCCCCCGTTGCGCTTGCGGCCTACGCCGCGTCGGGCATCTCGGGGGCTGACCCCTTCCGGACGGGGCTTCGGGCTTTCACCCTGTCCTCGGGCGGGTTCATCGTCCCCTTCGTCTTCGTGACGGCCCCTATCGTTCTGGGGTACCCCAGCATCCTGGACCCCAATATCCCCATGGACTGGGTCTGGTTCTGCCAGGTGCTCTTCACGCTGATCAGCGGGGCGATCGCCCTGGGGGCCACGGTCATCGGGTATCTCGCCGACCGCTCAACCATCCCGGAGAGGACCCTCACGGCCCTTTCGGCTGTCTTTCTCGTCACTCCCGAAACCTTCACCGACATCGCCGGCCTTGCCCTGCTCGTCCTGGTCTATGTCGTCCAGAAACTGAGAAAGCGCAGGAGAAGAGCCCGGAACCCGGAAACACCGGCCGAAACGGCCGCATGAGCGAACACGACACCAGATCATTCAGGAGGTTTATTGAATGGGTTTGAAAAAGAAGCTGCGCGTCATCCAGTATGGCTTGGGGCCCATCGGCATCGAGACGGCCAGGCTGGTCCTCAAGAAGTCCAACATGAAGCTTGTCGGGGCCGTCGACATCTCGAAGGACATCGCCGGGAAGGACCTGGGCGAGGTTCTCGGGACGGGAAAGAAGCTGGGCGTGAAGGTGAGCGACAATGCGAAGGGCCTTTTCAAAAAGACAAAGGCCGACGTGGTGCTGCACACGGCGGGCTCGCGCATTCCCAAGATCTACGACCAGCTCGTGGAGATCGTCGGCGGGGGCCTGAACATCGTCTCCTCTTCCGAAGAGCTCCTCTTCCCCTTGAAGGGAAGCTCGAAGCTGGCGAAAAAGATAGACGCGCTCGCCAAATCCAAAAAGGTCACCGTCCTCGGTACCGGCGTCAACCCGGGCTTCGTCATGGACGCCCTGCCGCTCTTTCTCACGGCCGTCTGCCAGGACGTCAAGCAGATCCACGTGGAGCGCGTTGTCGATGCCGGCACCCGGCGCTACCCCCTCCAGAAAAAGGTCGGCGCCTCCATGACCCCGAAAGAGTTCCGTGACAAGATCAGCCGCAAGGAACTGGGGCACGTGGGGCTCATCGAGTCGCTCTTCATCGTGGCGGGAAAACTGGGCATGAACCTCGATGAGGTCATCGAAACGATCGACCCCGTGATCACGAAGAAGGCCGTGAAGACAAAATTCTTTTCGCTCAAGCCGGGCGATGTGGCCGGGATCAAGCACATCGCGAAGGGCATCCGGGGAGGCAAGACCGTCCTGTCGCTGGATCTCCGGATGTACATCGGCGCCGAGGACCCCCATGACGCCATCCGCATCGTGGGCACACCGGATATCAATCTGCGGATCGAGGGCGGTGTGGCCGGCGACAAGGCCACGGCGGCGGTCCTCGTGAACTCCATCGATGCAGTCGTGAACGCAAAGCCGGGGCTGACAGCGATTACGGACATCCCGGCAGCGTACTACACGCGATGAAAAGGGACCAGGGACAAGGGACGAGGGTGTAGGCGAAGACTCGAACCTTCACTCAAGGACCCGGAACCGTGTCGCAGTCTCGTTGATCTCTCGTTTTTAACTGCTCGATTAGCAGGGATTCTCTTTGAAACAAAAACGCCCCCGGTGATGCCAGTAGCACTCCGGGGGCTTTCTTTTTTCTTCTGTTGCCCTGGTCCCTACACCCTCGTCCCTGTTTTTTATTTGAACAGTTTGTCGAAGAACGCCTGTTTTTCCTTCGGGAAGGAGATGGTGCCTTCGTGGTCGACGACGAGGCGGCCGTCGAGGTGGTCGATCTCGTGCT
>DIFQ01000070.1:341-972 GCA_002419215.1 Syntrophaceae bacterium UBA5744 | reverse complement strand
CGCGGGTCACCTCCACGCTGATGTCCGGGCAGGAGAGGCAGCCTTCGTTCATCACTTCCGTATCCCCTCGGAACTGGGTGATGCGGGCGTTGATGAGGACCTCCCAGTCGCCCCCGCTCACCCCCTTCTTGTCGAACCCCTTCACCTTGAAGGCGATGATCCGNNTGCTGATCCCGATCTGCGGGGCCGCCAGCCCCAGGGCGTCGTTGCGCTTCAGGAAGGCCTCGACGAGAGTCCGGATGTCCTTTTTCGCCGCGGCGTCGAAGGGGACGGGCAGGTCCGCCGCCTTCTTCCGCAGCAGTGCCGCCTCCTCATCGATCATCTTTTCGTCGCGCCAGAGCTGCCAGGTCTTGTTTATGGTCATATGCGGCCCCTTCCTTCGATAGCAGGCATGTTGCTTCCCGTCCACGCCATCCCGACGCGCCTGNNCGCGAGGTCATGAGGCCGCGGGCGCAGGGCAAATGGCGTAAGGCGAAAGGCAAATACGTGAGAATGAATTTGTTGATGCTATAACACCACGGGGCACGGAATTCAACCGTTGCGTGCAGAGTCTTTTTTGCCCTCGGCCCCTGGCCTTTCGCCCCGGGCCTTTCCTGTTGATAAATTGGATGATGTCTGCTAACGTCGCCTG
>DIFQ01000070.1:0-323 GCA_002419215.1 Syntrophaceae bacterium UBA5744 | reverse complement strand
CCCAGTGAGGTCCCCGTGATCGACAAAATTATCGGGCACGCGGCGCGAAAGCAATTCGCCCGGGCCATAAACTTCCGGGAGGGGGCAAGCCCTTCGCTCCCGGCAGCCCGCCCCGGCAGCCCCTGTCTCCTTTATATCCACGTTCCTTTCTGTGAAAAGCTCTGTCCGTACTGTTCCTTCAACCGTGTGACCTTCGACGAGCCCCTGTGCCGGGAGTACTTCGGGGCCCTGCGCAAGGAACTTTCCCTCTATAAGGAGCAGGGCTACGGCTTCGAGGGGATCTACGTGGGCGGCGGCACGCCGACGGTCATGGTGGACGAGCT
>DIFQ01000072.1:16118-37500 GCA_002419215.1 Syntrophaceae bacterium UBA5744 | reverse complement strand
GGCATGGAAGGCGAATACATCCTGAGACCGGCAGAAAAAAAGAAAAAAGTCGTCGTGGTAGGCGGCGGCCCCGCGGGCATGGAAGCGGCCATTACGGCCGCAAGCAGAGGCCATGACGTCACGCTCTACGAAAAGAGTCAGGAAGCGGGTGGATGGCTTCTGGTTGGCTGCTTACCGCCACACAAAGTTGAAATCAAGACGCTTTACGAATCGCTGACCGTGCGGATGAAAAAGGCAGGGGTTCAGATCCGGCTCGGTACGGAGGCTGTGCCAGAAATGGTAGCAAATAAAAGACCCGATGTCCTGATTCTGGCTGTGGGAGCCAACCCCCTGATTCCTAACATTCCCGGCTCGAAAGGTCCAAACGTAGTGATAGCTGAGGATGTATTAACCGGTCGAAAGAAAATAAGTGGTTCCGTCATTATCATAGGTGGAGGATTGGTGGGTTGCGAGACAGCAGAGTATCTCATGGAACAAGGGCAAAACGTGACAAGTCTCGTTGTGATTGAAATGCTGAAGCGTATGGCCGAGAACATTTCCCCCACATACCGACCATTCTTCCTGGCGAGATTGAGCAAAATAGGCATCCAGATGAAGACCGGTACCATCGTGGAGGAGATAACCAAGGAAGGCGTTAAAGTGAACCAGCAGGGTACCTCCGACTTCATCAACGGGGATGCTGTGGTATTGGCGGTGGGGCTTAAATCGGAAAAGGCACTTTTAGATAGCTTCTTGGGTAAGGCACCGGAAATCCATTATGTGGGCGATTGCGTCAAGCCTCGCACGATTAAGGAGGCGATCGAAGAGGGATTTAAAATTGGTATGAAAATCTGAAATTTTCGATCGATAATTTTTGGAAAAGTAATGAGGCCACTAGATCACAAAATCCAAAGGTTATCATTGTGATAAATTTGTGATAGGAACAGGTGGAAAAGAGGTATTTATCACAGAATAGATGGGAACAAATGGAATTGGCCAGTTAGCCCTAAATAGCTGATATAACGGGAAATCAGACCAAATATTAAGGGCTTCCGTTTAGCTAGTTTTTTTGAAAATTCGACCTCCGGAACCAAAGGTCCTGGGTTCGAGCCCCAGATCGCCCGCCATTAATTACAAGGGTCTCAGAGGAATTCTGAGGCCCTTTTTTATGGGGTCACGTGACTACATTGTGACTACATTCGGGGATGAAGCGGGATCGATAGGATTTAGGTGGGTTTTACCTCTAACACCTACTCATATGCAGTGTTGGGCCGTCTTGATAATTGAGAATTACGTGTTGAAATGAGCAACGCCATGGTGAGCCGCGACTGTAAGGAGTCGGCTTCATCAAGTTGTTAGCCCTTTCTTCATAGCTTCGTGATCCTGATGCCGCTGGCTCGGCACTGCTCGGCTATCGTTGTCTCCACATGTTCTATGGTTTGGGCAGCAACACGAACGCCTAACGTAATCTCAGTGATACGGCCGTCGACGATGACGTTCACTTCTGGACGTTTAGAAACGAATCTTATCTCTTCCTCTTGCGACCACTTCTTCTTCTTTGTTAGCAATATGTTTCTGTATGTGTCGAAAGCCTTGTCTGGGAATAGAGCAGACTCAAGAAAAGAATCTACGTGAAAGATTTTCTGAGATACGTAATGGACTGGATGAAAAGAAACGTTTACGAGCCGGTCGGGAATTTCTATTTCGACGCACACCCCATTGCCTTGTCCGCCATACTCCCTCCACAGCCGATCGTCAGCCTTTGTGATAGAAAAACTTGCTATCCCTATGGTGCTTCTGCTTTTGTCAATAACGTCCTTGATGATTGGTGCCGTGATCGCTTCCAGTCTTTTGTTCTGCAAGACCAAGGCTAAGGACAAATCCGGTGGCAGGAAATTCGCGGTTCTGTATCTCTTAACCACTTCGGTCAGTAAATCAAAGGTGCGAGGCGATGGGTCGTAATTTAATTTGAATTTAAACTCCTCTTCGTCATTCAAAGCCTCTGGCTTGGCGCACCATACGGCATTTTGCATGACTATCTGATAGAAATGGGAATGCTTCTTCTCGTCAGTCAAGTCCTTGAATTTATATATCTTCATCCGTTTCTTCCAGGGCTAACACTCAGTTGAGCCGCCGAGGTACGAGGTCGGCTCAAACGGCTGGTTAGCCTGCACGCCCATCGCCGCGCTTTTCATGTATGACCAACGCGATCGAGAGCGCGGCGGTGAGGACAATACTAATCCACATTCTCTCCGAACTTCGCCAACGCTCAATCCAGCTTCTTGCTTCTTCGAGCGTGCCCGCCCACTCAATATCGGAGCCTATCTGATTAGGCGGTTTCGCGTCGTACGAGTACAAGATTGGGGATTCGGCCGGCACGGCAATGAACTTCGGCCATTCCTTGGGAACCGGGATTATCCGCTCACCTCCGCCTGCCCTGGTAATCATAGATGGACGCTGCCCTGACTTGAATCGCCTCCTGACCTCTGGGTTTTGCGTTCTCTCTGAGATGAACCGCTCAATTCTCGCAAAGTCAGGGTCCTCCGAGTAAATGAAGGCGACAGGAAATCCGTCCTGACTCGCCAGACGCTGGATAGCGCGACTGATCTCCGATCGGCCCGAGAGCCAGTCCCACCAACCGCGACTGTCGCCCACGCCATACACCAAGCCAACGAGCGGTATCGCGAGCGCGAGCCAATGTCGACACACAAAGACGATTACGGGCCGCAAACCCCTGAAGGCGCCTCGACTGTTCATAGTGTCGTTCGTCCGGCTAACAATAATTAGACTACATTAAATCGATGAGTTATCTTCCTTTGATCATTGCACCTACTAAGAATTATCCTAAACTTACAACTATATATAAAGATTACCATTTGAAAGAATTGTCGGGATTCTTTACAAACACTAACTTATGCAAAATTCTTTGTAATCACTTGCATTTATCCATACTATCGGTAATTAGAGGCAATATAGACGCTTGGAAAGTGTTGGTAAGCTTAACAGCTTGGGATTCTGACTCACGCAATAGCGGCTTCATTTCACCTAACATAAATATTTTCATATCTCTAAACCCTATAGGATACAGGATGATAGTCTCATGTTTTTATAAATTGATTCTGTCAAGGTACAATTAATGCTTATAAATTCGGTGCGAACTGCCTATTTCATTATCACAGAATACATTATGGGGGGGGAAAGAAATGAAGAAATTAACCTTCTCATTGATAAGCATTATTTCTATTCTACTGATAACAATTAGTTTTGTTGGAAGTGCTACCGCCGATTCATACAATTATTCCATTATAGACTTGGGAACGCTTGGTGGGAACTACAGTATGGCTTGGGACATCAATGAAAGGGGACAAATAGTAGGTGTCTCTACAAACCATGCTGGCTCTCCCCAACATGCCTTTATTTGGGAAAACGGAACCATGTATGATCTTGGAACTTCTGCTACCCACAGCAGTGAAGCATTAGGGATAAACAATCTTCGACAAGTTGTGGGCTATTCCGGCGATATGCCAGCGTCTACGTATGCATACATATGGGAAAATGGAACGTTTTCACCCATATTGGGAGGAGAGACATGGAAATCAATGGCAGTTAATAATGATAGTGAGGTTGTGGGTGATTTCTGGAGTGGTACTGGTAGCCATGCTTTTTTCTGGAGTCAAGGAAATCTCACCGATCTTGGAACACTCGGTGGGCGAGATAGCTATGCTAATGATATTAACAATGATGGCCAAGTGGTCGGAGGTGCAGATATAGCATCTGGAGAAAGACATCCTTTCTTGTGGAAAAACGGAACCATGATTGATCTCGGGACTCTGGGTATGCATCACGGTTATGCTACTGCAATAAATTCAGAGGGACAGATTGTCGGGAGAGTTTCGGACATATCGGGCACTACAGCTTATCTTTTTCTATGGGAAAACGGCGTTATGACAATCCTTGGAGGTGGGGATATTTCACCATGGGACATTAATAATCCTGGGCAAATAGTAGGATACTATTTTCTGGACGGTGTTGAGACGGCATTCACTTCCTATAAGGGGCAATTGTACGATCTTAATAGTTTTCTAAACCCTAATTCTGGTTGGTATTTGATGGATGCAACTGCCATAAACAACAGGGGACAGATTGTAGGCAAAGGCATAATCAATGGTGAAGAACATGCTTTCCTTATGACTCGGGTTGCCGAACCCGCCACCATACTGCTTCTTGCCCTGGGTTTAGTTGGGATAGCAGTTAACAGGAGAGAGATACAGAAATAAACTCTTCATACATCATGTTTTCTGAAGCATGATGTTCTTCATAGAAAAGCAGGTTCGGATGCCCTGCCTTTTCTAATTTCAATGATTATCGTTTGTAATCTTCGACTCATCACCAAAATTCAATTTTAACACTTTCAGGAAGCTATACGGATAGCAAAGGGGTCTTGTATTTCAGCATTTTCCTCGAAAAACAGGCCAGCCTCTCCCCGAGATCGCCTGCCATAATCTCTAAGGGGTCAGGATGTTTCCTGACCCCTTGCATTTTGCTTTTCGAAAGTCAACTCCCCGCAACATGACCGGCAGGCAGGCGGGGTCTCACACTACCGGGGTAATGCCTCTCCGTCGTTCCTGACGCTTTTCTGCGTCATTCGTTGTCCGGTTCGGGCCTGTGCAGTTCATCCTGAAGCGTCGATTCCGCGATTAGGGCCTCTCACGGGTCATTCAATACGGATTTGCTCTCGCCAGATATATCCTCTTCCTAATTCTGCCAAAATAATGTAGGCATCCACGAATGTCCGGGGAAAAACCAGGTAGGCATATTCATGGTCGGCCGGCAAGAAGGAGGAACGCGAAGCGTATGAATCCAAAGATCGTTGTCAGGAACGAGAGGGATGGCGATGGCAACACGATAACCGAAGTGACGATCGCAGCATTCAGGACTTTGGCGATCAGCAACCACACGGAGCAGTTCATCGTAGAGGCGCTTCGCGCCGCCGATGCCCTTACGGTATCCCTCGTCGCAGAAGTGAATGGCCGCGTGACAGGGCACATTGCGTTCTCTCCCGTGACGATTTCGGACGGCACCCCGAACTGGTACGGCCTTGGGCCTGTGTCGGTGTTGCCGGAGCACCAGCGACGGGGTATTGGCAAAGCCCTGATACGGGAAGGGCTGTCAAGGTTGAAAGACCTGAATGCTCGAGGCTGCTGTCTCGTGGGGCATCCGGATTACTACAAAAAATTCGGGTTCAAGAACGTATCGGGACTCATGCTCGAGGGAGTGCCACAGGAGGTCTTTTTCGCTCTGTCTTTCGATGGGCATACTCCGCAGGGCACCGTCACGTTCCACGAAGGATTCAAAGCGGATGGCCGACAAGAGGGTGCAGGCGACGCCTTGCCGCGCGCCTGACCCCCTTGTTCATTGATCCTGTTTCCGCCTGCATGTCGCTGTCACGCGCATATCTGAGCCAACCCCAAAAGACGTCAAGGAAGCCCTCGCCATGGGGCTAGTCAATAAACGGAGAATTGGAAGCGCTGACCTTGCCCCGGACCGCCCGCCAGTCATGTAAGGGGTTACAAGCCGCAGACGGGGTTTGTAACCCCTTTTCTCATGCGATTGTGATCGATTTGTGATAACTTCATGTCTCGACCCGTCCATCACTCGAATGCCGCGGCACGGGCTTGCAGGAGGAGGGATTCCGAAGAGAGAACATTGGCGTTCAGGCGCTTTTGCCTCGGGATCCCGTCATGAAGCACACTGGAAGGGATTCAGAATCCGTTGGCTGCCATGGAGACGAATCCGGCAATGATGATCCCCCTCTGGATCAAGATCGCCTATACGCTTTTTGTTGCAGTCACCGTGGCGGTCTATACCGTCAAGTACAGCCTCGGGAACTTTCTCTGGTTCTCGGACATCGCCTTGTTGACCACGGTACCCGCGCTCTGGCTCGAAAGCAGCCTGCTGGCAAGCATGGTGGCGGTGGGAATCGTTCTGCCGGAAGTGCTCTGGAATGTGAGCTTCTTCGGACAGCTCCTGACGGGCAGGCGGGTCACGGGGCTGACGGATTACATGTTCGATCCGCACAAACCTCTATACCTCAGGGCCCTTTCCCTGTTCCACGTGTTCCTGCCTGTCATGCTTCTCTGGATGATCCATGTACTGGGTTATGCGCCCGCAGCCTGGATCGCCCAGACGGCCCTGGCCTGGGTTGTGCTCCCGCTGACTTATTTTTTCTCGAATCCCGAAGAGAATGTGAACTGGGTGTTCGGACCGGGCGCGAACCCGCAGAAGCGGATACCGCCCCTGATCTATCTGGGTCTCCTGATGATCGGGTTTCCGGTGCTCGTCTATCTGCCCACGCATCTGCTGCTGCAGATGCTGTTCAATGCTTGAAGGCCGCTTGCTTCTCTTGCGCCCTCAATCAAGCAGAACGGCATCGAATCGCATTCGCGAGGGGTCCGCGCCACTTCCCATTCATCTACCCGCAGCAAGCGACTGGCCCTGGGCCTGCCTTAAGGGGGTGATTTTTGAGAGCCCGTTTTCATCGTTTGTCTCCCTGCAAATGCGTATTTCAGCCTACTTCTCGATCATCTTGTACCCGGACTTCTTCCACGCTTCGACACCGCCGAGAAGGGCCTTGACATCCGTATATCCCATCCCCAGGTATTTGACTGCCTGACCGGCAGACGTATGCTCATGGGGTCAGGCGCAATAGAAGATAATGGGCTGGTCCTTCCTGAGATTCGGCAATCTCGACTCGAACTCCTTGAGGGAAATCGCCCCCTGGAGCATCATCGTGTTGCATTTCGTTTCATCCTCATAGGCACAGACCAGGATGGCCTGACCCGAGGTCACCTGCCGATACGCATCCTGCGGCGAGATCCGTGGAGCGGCGATGATGGCACCTTCGAGTTGGGCCTGTTGTGTCGTTGCCGGAGCCGCCCCCGTGACGAAAACCGCTGCCATAAGAAGAGACAGGATGCAGAGGATTCTCCTGTCATCGATCATGCGAGCCATTTGGACACCTCCTTTCCGGATATTTCACAACATCCATGGATCTCACTTCCGGGTGTAAGAGTCATGGGTGGAGTCTGCCGGGATCGATCAACCGCCTTGTCCCATCAGCCTATTGAAAATTGGAACCATTGACCATCGGAGGAACGCCGAACCGACACATCAAAAAGGCTTACGTTCTCTAAGACAATGGATGAGCGAAGGGGGCCCGGATCGCCCGCCATACGCAGGGGGCAGGAAACTGCCTGGCACCTTGTTTTTTGCCCCCGGAAACGGTATATCGTATCCGGTAAGACAGGAATGAATCGTGAATCAAAAAGGGGGGCATCATGAGAGTCATGCGGTTATTCGGGATCATTACGGCTGTCATCCTGATTGCCGGATCCCTGTGCAACGCGTGGGGGGCGGAGTGGATCTACTTTGCCGCAACGGCGGAAGGGACCCATTATTACGACAAGGACTCCGTGAAGAAAACGAACACGTCGGTGAGCGTGCGGGAAAAGACCGTCTTCAGTGAGAATGGGAAACGGAGCAAGGAAAAGTTTCTCCGCGGAACCGGGGAGTACAAGGGACAGACGCTTGACCATGTCATCACGGTGAGCGAATTCAATTGCACCGGGGCCAAAGCAAGAAGTCTCTCCATGGTGATTTACGATATCGACGGTAAGCGCGTCGCGGGAAGCCCGGCAGGGGGTTCCCCGTGGAGGGATCTTGCCCCTGGCACCCTGCATGAACGGCTCTTTCAACAGGTGTGCAAGTAGGGATTGTGTCGTGAGCCTGTCGAATCGACTCACGGCCCTGAGTCGTTCGACAGGCTCACGACCCTGAGCCAGCCGAAGGGCCCGTCGAAGGGCTCTCTCTCGGAGGGGTGAGGAAGTCTGAAAGGGAGGGTTCTCAAGAGGGAGATCAGGGTATGGATTGTTCCGAGTCGCCCCCGGTCATGACTGGCCGACGGCGTTTTCCGGTTCCTGCTTTTTCTCTTCCCATTTGACCCGGACATTGCAGCCGGGACAATATCCCGAGTGATGCCTGGCCATCTCTTCAGCCGTGCCAACGAGCGTGATCCCGATGTACGGGCATCCCAATTTGTGTCCTGCCGTGTCCTTCCATTTCTTCATTTCCATGATCTTCCCATTTCCTCGACGGGTACCCATCGCTTGTGTCCGGATTTCGACTATCCGGCCTCACGTTAACACTTTGCCGCCGAATGGACAATATAAAAGGCGACACGGGCGCCCCCTCCCGCCGAGAGGGGGATCACGAAAATGGAAATAGACGCAGCGTCAAGGCAGTCCTCTATTTTTTGGGCTTGTCGTGCCGGTCGATGTACCCGGGGGGCTTGCGACGGATCCAGCGGATGAACTTGGCGATCTCGGGGTGGGCCCGGACCGCTTCGGGTGTGCCGTAATCGGCGGCGAGTTCTTTCGGCGTGAACACGCTGTGGAGCTTGCGGTGGCAGATGACGTGGATGGCCTCGGAAGCCCGGCCGCCCCTCGATTTCGGCAGCCAGTGATGCCGGTCGGCGCCCGGGCCCTCGACAATCGGCCTCCCGCACAGGGGACAGGGCTCGCTGTCTTGCGTAGCGCGTACTTTCATGGCGGTCGGGGTTTATGCCCCTGTTCTCAGGGCCTGGACCACGTCGGTCATCGAGGTCTCCGTCCCCACGTTTCCCGGGAAGACGATGTAGCTCATGCCCGGAAACCGCGAATCTTCGCCCAGGCGCCAGACGGGGACGCCGGGAATGATCTGCCCCGCGACGACGGCCCTCTTCACGCCCAGGGCTTTCGCCGCGACGTCGTTGGATGTAATGCCCCCCTTGGCCAGGACGTAGCGCGGCGCAGCCCGGATCCCCCGCACAATCGTGATGAGGGCGGCTGCCACGTCAGCCTGGATCCGGATGCTTTCCTCGGCCGTGGCCCCCGTCACCAGGTCGCGGCTCGTGAAGATCACCGTGTCTCGACGGGCACCCGTCGAACGGTTCGTCTCGTCCATCACCCGTTCGATCTCGAACTTCCCGTCCCCGGAGAGCAGGCGCCTGACGCCCAGCTCGACGCCGTGAACACCGCCGTGCTTGAGCAGATGTGCAAGCTGGCGCGACGACATGGGGACAAAGGAGCCCACGACGATGAGGCCGCAGCCTTTTTGCGGCGGAGGGAACTCCCCCGCGCCCAGCAGCGCGCGCGGCGCCAGTCCGAAGAGCGCGGGAATGATGGCCGCAGCGGTCCGGAACAGGAACCGCTTTCCCGTTTCCATGGCCCGAAAGACGGCCAGGGCCACGACGTCCATATCGCTTCGCTCGCAGGCGTTGACGACGCAGAAGCTGCCGTCGCTGCACCCCGCAAGTTTTTCCCCAACCGCCTCCGGCCCTCCCCTGCGGATGTCCTGCAGGGAGATGGAGCAGACGTCCTCGCGGGCGACGGCGCCGCCCATTTTCTCGCAGATGTAATCTATCAGATTCGACGAGGCAAACCCGAAGGAGGGGTCCTTCGCATAGGGGGTTTCGGCGGCCGGGACCAGCTCGTCGCCTTCTTTCACGTAGTGGACGTCATCGATCGTGAATCGTCCCCCCTCGAAAAATGCAGGGATGCAGAGTTTCACTGCATTTTGCCATCCGAATTCCACGGTGAGGGTTTCGATCTCGGCCCGGAAGTGGCCGCGCAGGGTCGAGTCGCTGCGGCTGATGACCATGAAACGCCGGCCCTCCAGTGAGGCGGCCTTCACGATGTTGCGGGCAACCTCCCGGTCCAGGTCGATCGCCTCCCGCACGGGCAGGCTCCTGGAATTGGTGAGGATGAAGAAGACGGGGCTGCGCCCGAACTCGGCCCTCAGGGCCTCGACGGGCCAGGCCGTCAGGATCGGGATATCATGGACCGTCTGGCAGCCCGTCGGATCGTCGTCCATCACGATGAGCGTCGCGCGTGCCCTCGCGAAGGCCTCGCGAATCGCTGGAAGGAGGTCTTCCTTCCACGGGGGAGGAAGCCTGTCGATCGTCTCGCGGTAATGCAGTCGCATGCAGATCCGCCTTGCACGTCGCAGCTATGCGTGAACGAAGTCAGGAAGTTATGAAGAGCAAAAGATCGGAGCGGAGACAAAATTCTTTTCTTATCTGATCCGCTCTTCCTCACTTCTGCTCTTCCGATCTTCGCAGTCTTGATGCCCGAAGACAAGCTCAAGGCATTCATCGGGATGCGCCCCGGTCACCGGCTGCGTTCCCGTTGAGGCGATGCCATCGGATCTTGCCCGTCAACCAGTTCGGGATGCCGATCCGGTCTTTTGCGGCATCGTAGTAGTAGGCGCTCCCCCGGAAGGGGTCGAAGACCTGCACGACGGGAAACTCGATGACGCTCGTGTTCTGAAGGGGAATGCCGTTCATCACGGCGGTGTTTTTCACGATCTCCCAGCAGGCGGCGGCATTGACCATGGAGACGAATATCTTGCTGTTGCGCGGGGGGATTTCGCCGCGCTGCACCTTCTGCAGCGTCTCCGGGTAAAGCCTCTCGACGCGCCCCGGAAACATGTAGATCCGCATGAACTTCGGCAGGATGGCCTTGTAGTCGATCTTGCGGGCATCGGTGCCCTCCGTCCCGAAACGACCCACGCTCTCGAGCGACACCTTCCCCTCGTGGGTGAAAGTGCTCACGGCCCAGCAGTTCGACGTGCCGGGGCCCACGACCATGCGCTTGCGAAGACGGTGGCAGATGCGGGGAACCAGGAAATTGGCCTCGATGTCCGTCATCCCCAGGGCCACGATATCCACCCCCGAGATGACCTCCGCAAGCCAGGCCTCGTCGTCTTTCGTGACCCTGCGGCAGTGGGCCGTCACGTCGCAGTCGGGGTTGAGTTGCTGCAGGTATTCCTTCCAGGCCCCGGGTTTCGTCTTCCCGACGGAATCCGGCAGGAAGGGCAGACGGTTGAGGTTGCTCGCCTCGACGACGTCGAAGTCGATGACGACGAAGCGCTGGAAGCCCGTCCGGACCAGAAAGTCGAGCACGGCTCCGTTTCCCCCGGCCCCTGCCACGAGAACCCGTGTCCGCCCGATCGCTTCAGTGAGCTCATCGGTGAAATTGACGATTCCCTTCTGCCTGTCGACGAGTTCTTTCCACATGATTCCGCATCCCCTGTGGGATCCCGACTCCCCTTTCCCTTATTTCCGCTCTTCCTCGCTTCTGCTCTTCCGCTCTTCACGGGCTTCGACAGGGAAGCGCCCTTCCCGTTCCGCCGCCCCCCGAGGCTGCCGTGCGATCAAATCCCGGCGGCCCCCGCCAGCCGGTACTCCTCCTCGAGGATGGCGATCACGTCATGGCCGGCCTTGGCCAGGATGTTCGTCCTATTCGCGCCGAAGTAATACAAATCCTCCGTCGGCATGGGCGACCGGCTGCGGCGCAGCCAATCGATCATGTCCGGCTCGCCCTCGTTCTGAAAAAACCAGCGGAAGAGGTTTCGCCTGCCCGTAGCCCTGGCATAGCGCTCCCGGTAGCGCTCCTTCATCGTCTCGAGGTTGAGCCGCACGTAGCAGACCTGCTGGCCCGTCTTCGGGCTCAGGCGGGGCGCATCGGAAACCTCGTCAAACAGCAGAAAACGCGTGTAGAAGTCGCTGTGGCGGGCCATGACGGAGGCGACGATGTCGGTGCTCTTCAACAGGTGGAGACTCGCCAGGTGGGCCAGCCGGTAGAGGTGCATGGCAAGCTCGGGGGGAATGCCCCCGGGTTCCTCCGTCACGACGAGAGAGGAGATTTCGCTGAGACGGCGCCCGGCCTTCCGGAGATCGGCCAGCGGTTCCGGAAAAATGCGGTCCGTCGGCAGCCCGAGGCGCGAGTCCGGCATCACCGTCACCGAGCCCGCAAGCCTTCCTTCCTTCTCGGCCAGAAAGATCGCCGTGCCGGGGTGCAGGTGGTGGATCGTGCACCACAGGCCGCTCTCGCGCCCGAAGCGCAGCTCGTACCCCTCCCGGATATAGACATCGTAGACAAGCCGGAAGGCCTTCTCCCGGAGCTCCCTCGTGTTGGCGACGAGGATGCGCCACTGCCCGTCCGGCCCGAAGCGGTATTCAAAATTGCCGTTCAATTCGTCGCTCATGATCTCACAATCGGTTCTACGTTATGGGAAAGAAGCACGTTCTGTCAATAGGCCGTTGCCCGTTCCCCTTCTTTTCGAGGGTATCCTCAAAGGCAATTTTCATGTACGATGGGGCAATTTTCTCGACGAACCCCAGTTCGAAAGGACCCGACCATGGAACTGCAAGCCGCCGTCAGGGGAAGACGAAGCATCCGGAAATTCAGACCCGAGCCCATCCCGGGGAACGTCCTCGAGGAACTCCTCGAGATCGCACGCTGGGCTCCATCGTGGGGGAATACCCAGCCCTGGGAGCTGTACGTAATCACGGGGGAGCCCCTGGAGGCCTTCCGGAAGGCGAATGTCGCGAGCATGGCGGGCGGAGAGCCTCTTCGCAACGACGTCCCCATGCCCGAGAAGTGGCCGGAGCCGATGAAGCTGCGCTACATGAACGTCGGCAAGTCGGTCGTCACCTCCCTGGGACTCAAGCGGGAGGACAAGGAGGGACGCCACCGGCATCAGCTGAACATGGGCGCCCTCTTCGGCGCGCCCTGCCTGCTCGTCGCCACCGTGCCCAGGGACGTCCTCGTCGAGTACGCCATGCTGGATGTGGGCCTTTTCCTGCAGACCCTCACGCTTGCCGCATACGACAGGGGGCTCGGGACCTGCATCATGGCAAGTTCCATCCACTACGCCGACCTGCTGCGCAGGCACGGCTCGATCCCCGGGGACAGGCGGATCATCATGGGGGCCGCCCTCGGGTACCCGGAGACGGAAGCCCCCATCAACCGCTTCGAGCGCCAGAGGGCCGCATTGACAGACTTCGTGAAGTGGGTCCGTTGAGGGGCAGGCATTCGTGACGCAGCAGAACATCTCCCGGTCGGGCTATCTGCTCGCCGCCCTGGCGGCCCTCTTCTGGGCCTCGTCGGGCACGGCGGCCAAGTACTTGTTCAACAGCGGCATCACCGCCTTTGAGCTGGTGCAGATGCGCACGACGCTGGCCACGGGCATCATCTTCTGCTGGCTTCTGCTCCGGAACCGATCCCTGCTTGCCGTGGAGCGGCGCGACCTGCCCTATTTCGTCACGCTCGGCATCGGTCTTGCGGCGGTCCAGTTCACCTACCTGTTCGCCATCAGCAAGATCCAGGTGGCTGCGGCCATCCTGATCGAGTACCAGGCGCCGCTCTTTGTCGCCCTGTACACGATGCTCTTCCTGCGCGTGAAGCTCGCGCCCGTCGTTTTCGCCGCCATGGCCGGATCGCTCTTCGGGTGCTACCTCGTCGTGGGGGGCTACAACCTCGATCTACTGGCCATGAACCGGGTCGGCCTCGCATCGGCCCTTGCCTCGGCCGTCACCTTCGCGTGGTACACGGTGCGCTGCGAGTACGGGATGAAGCGATACCCTCCCTGGACGGTCGTCTTTTACGGGCTTCTGTTTGCCTCCGTGACCTGGAACATCCTGCACCCGCCCCTGACCGCCTTTCTGAGGCCGTCGGGTCTTGTACAGTGGTCCTGTGTTTTCGGCATTGGCTTCCTCGGCACGGTGCTCGCCTTCATCTGTTACAACGAGGGCATCAAGCGGATCGGCGCCACGAGGGCCAGCATCACGGCGACCCTCGAGCCGATCACGGCGGGGTTCATCGCCTGGCTGCTGCTGGGGGAAACGATGGAGGAGTGGCAGATCCTGGGCGCCGTCCTCGTCATCGCCTCCATCGTCGGGCTTCAGTTGAGCAGGAAACCCGCGGAGAAGGGCTGATCAACCCCCTGATCTTTCCTCGGTTCAGTCTATCCCTTAGAATCTCTAAGAAAATCTCTACCTGCAATTCAGATTTTGCCCGACGGCTCAAGAAGGGGGCCTTCTGTATATTAATTCAAGATAGAAGCTTGATCTGTTATTCCCTGATCCAACAGACAACAGAAGGAGGACATCCATGTCGCCATTCGGAATCCAGATCTCCATCATGGTGCACGTCCTGTTCGGCGTGCTGGGGATTATCCTGGCGGTGGCGCTTCTCGTGTACGTACTGAATGTCAGCGAGAAGAACATCCCCCGGATCAAGAGCCTGAGCCTCTGGACGGCCCTGTCCATGATCCTGTCCTACGTCATCGGCGGATGGTGGTACGTTGTCCATTACCCCGCGGAAAGAGCCATCATCCGGGCGGGGCAATGGTCCTGGGCGCACACGTTTTTCATGGAGTGGAAGGAGCACGTCTTCTTCGCGCTCCTGTTCCTGAGCATTCTTCTGCCGGTCATCGCCTACCGGAACGACCTCCTGGTGCCTGAAAACCGGAAGTTTCTTTTCATCGTCACCCTGCTGGTCGTTCTCATCGGCCTTGCCGTGGACGGCTCGGGAGCCATCATCAGCCGCGGCGTCATCGTCGGATACATGGGGAGGGTTGCGCCATGACAAACTCTACGCTCGATAAAACAACGATCGGTTTTGGCCTCTCTGCGGCCGTGATGAGCATCCTCAACGCGCTGCTGGTCATCTTCAAGGAAATGACACCGCCCTTCAAAAAAGCGATGGCCGATGCCATGGGGCATCACTGGACCACGCACGGGGTTGCCGTCCTCGGGCTGTTCATCGTGCTCGGCTTTGTCCTGGCCGGGGCCGTCAAGGCAGAGACCTGGAGCGCCGGAAAGCTGGGACAGGCGATACTCTGGAGCACGATCCTGGGGGCCCTCGCCCTGGCGGCCTTCTACCTGCTGCACTGACTGCAAACTCAAATCCCCCTTTGCCGCCCCGATCCGCTTCGCGGGGCGGCCCGGTAAGGAACGAACCAGACAGGGTCGCGCATCAAAATACTTGAGGAATCGGATTATTCCCCCTCACCCCAACCCTCTCCCGCCAGGGGAGAGGAAGATTATGGAATGGGTCGTTCATAGGGGGAGAGGGGGGGATTTTCTTTTGCCGGCAGGTGCCTGCCTGTCTCTTATTTTTTTGTCATTCCCATCTCTTTCTGCTATGGTTTTCCCCGGCTGTATCTCGACGGGTTGACGCACAACAGCCCCGTCCTTTACACCCTCACAGGAGGAGTTCACCATGGCAAGACTGAAAAATCATGGACAAACGAAAACACTGGCTCTTCTCATCGTCGCCGCGGGCCTTGTCGTCGTTTTGGCGGGCCTTTTCTCATGCCTCAACAGGGCCACCGCCGGCAATCAGGACTCTGAAGGAGCAAAAAAGGCATTCGCCGAGGCCGCGGAGGTTTTGTTCCACCCCCGCTGCCTGAACTGCCATCCCTCAGGGGATGCGCCGCTGATCCGGGACGACTCGCAGACCCACATGTTCAACGTCAAGCGCGGCCCCGAGGGCAAGGGGGCCGGGGCCATGAACTGCTCGCTCTGCCACGGGGAGACAAACAAACCCGGAGGGGCGCCCGGTGTGGCCAACTGGCACATGCCGCCGGAGAACATGCCCATGGTCTTCCAGGGCCTTACGCCCGGGCAGTTGTGCCGCCAGTTGAAGGACCCGAAGCAAAACGGAGGCAGGACGGGGGAACAGGTCATCGATCATATCGACAAGGACACCCTGGTCCTGTGGGGATGGAACCCGGGCGAGGGACGGACGACCCCGAAGATGAGCCACAAGGAGTTCTCGGCAAAGATGCACGAGTGGATCGCCAAGGGAGGGGCATGCCCGGAGTGAACGACCCGGAAGATCGGAAGCCAGGAAGAGCAGAAGATCGGAAAAGAGAAAGACGATAAAAGAAGCGGGCAGAGGAAACTCCGCCCGCTCTTTGGCTGGATCAAATCCTTCCTGCCCCCCCCTTTTTCAAAGGGGGGGAATTCTCATGCAATCACCTTTCGGAGGGCGTCGAGGAAGCGATCCACGTTTTCCTTCCTTGCCGTGTGTCCCATGAGGCCGATGCGCCAGATCTTTCCGGCCAGGGGCCCCAGCCCGCCCCCGATCTCGATCCGGTACTCGCTGCGCAGGCTGCGCCGGGCGGCGAGCTCGTCGATTCCTTCCGGACAGTAGACCGTGTTCAGCATGGGGAGCCTCCTGGTTTTGTCAACGACCATCTTGAGGCCCATCCCCTCGAGACCCTTCACGAGCATCTGGTGCGTGTCCCGGTGGCGCTTGAAGACCTGCACCGGCCCCTCCTCCAGGATGAGCAGCAGCGCCTGGTAAAGGGCGTAGACCATGTTGACCGGGGCCGTATGATGATAGACGCGGTTCTGGCTCCAGTAGTTCGCGATCAGCGAGATGTCCAGGTACCAGTTGGGGACCCTGGTCTTGCGCGCGCCCAGCTTGGACATGGCCTTGTCGGAAAAGGAAAGGGGCGCAAGGCCCGGCGGGCAGGACAGGCACTTCTGGGTCCCGCTGTAGAGGGCGTCGATCCCCCAGTCGTCCATACGGACCTCGATGCCGCCCAGGCTCGTTACGGTGTCGACGAGGTATATCGTGTCGGATCCCTTGAGGAGAGCCCCGATCTCTTCGATGGGATTGCACACACCCGTCGACGTCTCGGCGTGGACCACCGCCACGATCCGGTAGGTCTTCTCCTTGAGCTTCTTTGCCACGTCTTCCACGACAACCGGCGTGCCCCAGGTGAACTCGAGGGCATCGACCTCGGCACCGAGCCGGCTTGCGACCTCCCGCATCCTCACGCCGAAAACTCCATTGATCAGGACCAGCACCTTGTCGCCCGGCTCGACGAGGTTGACGAAGCAGGCCTCCATGCCGGCCGAACCGGTCCCGGAAATCGGGACGGTCAGATTGTTGTTCGTGTTCAGGAGCGTGCGGAGATGCTCCTTGAGCTCGTCCATGATCTTCAGAAAATAGGGGTCGAGGTGCCCCAGGGTCTTCCTGCCGATGGCCTCGTAGACCTGCGGGGGCACACAGGAGGGCCCCGGCCCCATCAGCAGGACCTCTTCGATTCCCCCGAGAAGATTTTTCATCGCTCCATCCTCCTTTCCGGTGGTCGCATCGCCGCATCGCGGCTTTTCCGGTGCAATATGGCATATCTTGGTTAAATCTTCAATCGAGGACACCATCGCCCGGCACCGGGTTTGACAGGCTCGCTGCAAAAAAGGGCCTGCCGCCCCTCCATGAAATCATGAAGTGAGGAAGATAGGAAGAGCAGAAGATCGGAGTGGAGGCAGGATTTGTTTCTATTCCTGTCCGCTCTTCCTCGCTTCCGATCTTCCGATCTTCGCAGATAGGTGCTTTCCGTGACCATGCAGCCCGGCACAGCCAAAACAAGCATCCCGACAAGAGCCAGAAGCCAAACCCTCTGGATCATTCGAAATCCTCCTCTTTCAGGACAGGAGGGTGCCGGAACCGGCCCCTCCGCCACCCCTCGGATCGATCGTTGCCCGGTACCCCTTGACAGGGAAAGGCCAGGGTCCTGTCAAGCCTGATTTCGGCAATCCGGGGGGCCATCGCGTCCCTGAAATAAGGGCGTCGACGCCCGTCACAAAGGACTTGATTTCCCGTTGCATCTGGTATAAGAGTACAGGTTCCAAAAATTTAATATCCAGGCACTCCTTGCCCGGGCCCCGTGCACGGGCTATAGAGCCGAAAGGAGGTCAAGACTTGAAGCGTTACGAAACCCTGTTTATTGTCCAGTCCGAGCTGTCCAGCGACGACATCACCGCCATCATCGACCGATACTCCAAGATCATCACCGACATGAAGGGGACCATCCTGAAGGTCGAACGATGGGGAAAGCGAAAGCTTGCCTACCTCATCCGGAAACAGGCCCGGGGGTTCTACATCCTCATCGACTTCGCCGGCAAGCGAGAGATCGTCGCCGAGGTGGAGAGGATCCTGAAGTTCGACGACAAGGTCCTGAAGTACATGTCCGTGAAACTTGCCGACGGCATCACGGCGGAAGAGATCGAAAAAGTGCTGGCCGGAGCCCAGAAGGCCGAAACTCCGCCGGCTTTGATCATCCCGGCGGAATCCAGCACAACGACAACGACCGCGACGCCGACTGCGACGCCGGAAGCCACGACGGAGGGATAACGACATGAGAACACCTTCAGACAGCACGACGGGAAGCCGGCCCAGGACAGGTGGTCCGGGCGGAAGAGATTCGAGAGGCCCGGGAAGCGGACCCGGAAGGCCGAGATCCGACCGGAGAGTTTTCCACCGGAGGAAGGTCTGCCGGTTCTGCACCGATTCGAACATGAAGATGTCCTATAAGGACGTGGACACTCTCCGGTACTTCGTGACGGAGCGCGGAAAGATCATTCCCAGGCGCATCACGGGCAACTGCGCGCTGCACCAGAGGGCGCTGACGGTCGAGATCAAACGCGCCCGCAACATCGCCCTGCTGCCCTTCATGGTAACGGAAAGCTGAGGGCCGCGAGCCCTGCGCGGAAACGGCTGCGGCGCGCACGGCCTGAAACCGGCGATTCGAGGATTGCGTTCACTTGGATGCAGGCAGAAACTTCAACGTGAAGGAATTTGTCCTGGGTGTCGGCATCACGACGGGATTCTTTCTCCTCGTGGTTGTCAGCCCCATCGTCGGATTTGTATTCAGCCTGATCGCACCGCTTCCGATCGCTTATTTCTACTGGAAGATGGGACGGATTCCCGGGATCGCCCTGTTCGCCCTGTCTTTCGGTCTGCTCGTGGCCGTGTTCCAGATCGGCGGGTTCGTGGAAAGCCTCCCGTTCTTCCTGGTGCTCGGGTCGGCGGGAATCATCATCCCCGAAGTCCTGAAAAGGCGATACGGGATCGAAAAGACGGTGGGCCTCTCCGCCGCAGGGCTTGCTGCCCTGATCCTCGCCATCCTGGCCTGGTACGGCCAGGTTCTGGAACGAAGCATCCTGGACATTGTCCGGGCGTATGTGGGCGACAGCATCAAGTACAGCATCGCGCTCTACGAAGAGATCGGGCTCCCCCAGGATCAGATCGATGCATTGCGGGAAAGCGCCCCCGAGGTGGCCGGATGGATCGTGAACCACGCAGCGGCGCTTTTTCTCACGAGCACAACGTTTTTCATCTGGCTCAACGTGCTCGGCATGCGCCTGTTTTTCCAGGGACGGGACCCCGCGTTCCCCGATTTCGGCGATCTCGCCTGCTGGAAGATGCCGGACTGGGTCGTCTGGCTTGTCATCGCGGTGGGGGCCATGATGATCGTCCCCGAGGAGATCGTGCAGATCATCGGGCTCAACGGCCTGATCATTCTGCTCTTTCTCTATCTCCTCCAGGGGATGTCGATCGTCCAGTTCTTTTTCAGGAAGAAAAACATCCCGAGATACCTGCGGGCCCTGTTTTACGCGCTGATCATTCTTTACCAGTATCTGCTGGTGTTCATCTCCGCCCTCGGCCTGTTCGACATCTGGGTCGACTTCAGGAAGATGAACAGCCCCGTGAAGGACACAACGCCCTGACCACCGGTCCCGGTGCAATCAGTGCCTTCCGGGTTGTCCCCAAATGCCTGAACGCAAGGCGCCTTGAAACACAGGAGGTCAGGAAGCGCGGAAGAGCAGAAGAGCGGAGTCGACCACATTTTTTCTTTTTCATCCGCTCTTCCTCACATCGGCTCTTCCGATCTTCGCCATCAGGGTGCGAAAGATTTCCATTCGTCTGATACCGGCAAAAAGAGGTCATCAACAAAGGAGGCAGGAAATGAAGGTCATTTTGAAGGAAGACGTTGAATCCCTCGGCAAGCGCGGGGATACGATAAAGGTCGCCGACGGTTACGCCAGGAACTACCTGATGCCGAAAGGGCTTGCCATCGCGGCCACGAGCAAGTCCGCCCAGGAAATCGAGCACGAAAAGAAGCTCATCGCCAAGCGCGCCGAGAAGGAAAAGAAGAACGCCGAAGCCCTGCTGGCGAGTTTTGCCGGCGTGGCGGTGACCATCGCCCGCAAGACGGCGGACCAGGAGAAGCTCTTCGGGTCCGTGACGGCCAAGGACATCGAGAAGGCCCTGGAGGAAAAGGGACTCAAGGTGGACCGCAAGCAGATCGTTCTGGACGAGCCGATCAAACAGCTCGGGGAAGTCCCCGTCAAGATCAAGCTCTACCCGGGGATCGCAGCGGACATCACCGTGAAGGTCGTGGAAGAGCAATAAAAGCGGGCATCGGGAATCCGGAATCAGGCTTCCGGAACGGAAGGATTGTTTTCGAAACAATCTTTGTGCTAGGCTCAGTCCATCTTGACCCCTGAGTCCCGATTCCCGAATCCGGACTCCCGGCTGAAAGCCCATGAAAGCAGTCGACCCCTCCATCCTCAAAGTGCCGCCCCAGAACCTGGAGGCAGAGCAGTCCATCCTCGGGGGCATCCTCCTCGAGAACGTCGCGATCAACCCGGTTCTGGAGATCATGGCGGGCTCCGATTTATACAGTGATGCCCACCGGAAGATCTTCGCGGCGATCCTGGAGCTCTCCGAACGCAACCAGCCCATCGATCTGATCACGCTGAGCAATCACCTCAAGGACAAGAAACAGCTCGACGCCGTGGGCGGCGCCGTGTACCTCTCCCAACTCGTGGACAACGTCCCCTCGGCTGCCAACATCGGCCACTACGCCCGGATCGTCAAGGAAAAGTCCATCCTTCGAAACCTGATCGGCACGGCGACGGAGATCCTGAACCGGACCTACGGCGCCGGGGCCGACGTGGACAGCGTCCTCGACGAGGCCGAGCACGCCATTTTCGAGATCTCCCAGAACAAGGTCCGGCCCTCCTTCTACCCCCTCAAGGACATCATCAAGGACAGCTTCCGCACGATCGAACGGCTCTACGAGAGAAAGGAACTCATCACGGGGGTGCCCACGGGTTTTACGAAGCTCGACGAGATGACCTCGGGGCTCCAGCGATCGGACCTCATCATCATCGCCGGCCGCCCCAGCATGGGGAAAACGGCCTTCGCCCTGAACATCGCCCAGTTCTGCTCCGTCGAGGAGGGGGTTCCCGTGGCTGTCTTTTCGCTGGAAATGTCCAAGGAGCAGCTCGCCATGCGCATGCTCTCCTCCGAGGCCCGCGTGGACTCCCAGAAGATCCGCAAGGGGTTCCTGGGCGAGTCGGACTGGCCGAAGCTCACAACGGCCGCCGGGAGGCTCTCCGAGGCGCGGCTGTTCATCGACGACACGCCCTCCATCTCGGTGCTCGAGATGAAGGCCAAGTCCCGCCGCCTCAAGGCCGAACACGGCCTGGGGCTCATCGTCCTGGACTACCTGCAGCTCATGAAGGGGAGCGCCTACGCCGATACGCGCGAGCAGGAGATTTCGGAGATCAGCCGCTCGCTCAAGGGGCTCGCGAAAGAGCTCAGTGTGCCCGTGGTGGCCCTCTCCCAGCTCAACCGCAAGGTGGAGGACCGCACGAGCCGCAGGCCCCAGATGGCGGATCTGCGCGAGTCGGGCGCCATCGAGCAGGACGCCGACG
>DIFQ01000072.1:161-16076 GCA_002419215.1 Syntrophaceae bacterium UBA5744 | reverse complement strand
AGGTCATCATCGGCAAGCAGCGAAATGGTCCCGTCGGCACGTTGAAGCTCGTATTCCAGGAAAAGTTCACCCGCTTCGAGAACGCGGCCTTCGCCCCCGGCGAGGAGTTCTAGCGAGCCCCGTCCATAACCCTTCCATCGCGGAGGGGTTTCGAGTATACTCCGATCCGGAAGGAAAACAGGTGTAAGCAGGCGATCATCGGTCAACCGGGCGCAGCCCTGAACCAATGGGGGGGNNGGGGGGGGGGGGGGGACGGGATGAAAGGGTCGCGTGAGCCGCCAAACCGGGCATTCGGGTAAGTTTTACCCGGATGAGCCCGGTTTTTTCGTTTAGCCCCCGCCCACGGAGAACGAAACCCAAACAGCACAGGGAGACAGTCATGTCAGGACGTTTCGCAGCCCCGGCTTTGCTTCTTTCTCTCATCCTGGCCCTGGCCCCTGCCCTGCCCGCCGGCGCGGCATGGCTGGGCATCACCATCCAGGACGATGTCACGGCGGAGGGGAGCCGCCGGGGCGTGAAAGTCATCGATGCCGGCAAGGACTCGCCCGGGTCGAGGGCCGGGATCCGGGCGGGCGATGTGATCGTGTCGGCAAACGGCACCCCCATCGGCACGACGCAGGATTTCGTTCGGATCATACGGGAAACCCCTGCCGGGAAACCCGTCGACATCAAGGTCATGAGGGAAGGCGCGGTCGTCTCCCTGACCCCCGTGCTTTCGGAGCCGCCCGCGGGCATTGCCGATCTCCAGCGGGGGCTGGAGAATTTGCAAAAGGGGCGCTACGAGCAGGCGGTCGCCGACTTCACGAAGGCCCTGGAGCGCCTTCCCGGCTCGAGCGAGGCCTATGCGGGCCGGGCCCGGGCGCTGGACAAGCTGAAGCGCTACGACCAGGCCCTCGCCGATTATTCGAAGCTCATCGAGATCAACCCGCGATCCGCGGCTGCCTACGTCAGCCGCGGACATGTCTTCCTGGATGTGAAGCGCTACGACGAGGCCCTGCAGGACTTCTCGAAGGCTATCGAATTCAAGCCGGACATTGCGGCTTCCCACGTCGCACGATGCGATGTCTACTTACTGAAGGGGCTCCATGACCGCGCCATCGCCGACTGCAGCCGTGCCGTGGAGCTTGCGCCCGGCATGGACTTTGGCTACCTCTTCCGGGCACAGGCCTACGCCGCAAAGGGCATGAAGCAGGAGGCCTCGGCCGACTTCGAGCGGGCGGCGCGGGCCTACATCGACAACGGTCTCGTCATGGCTCGTGCGGGCCGGTACGACGAGGCCCTCACCCGGTTCAATTACGCAAGCCGCCTCGACACAAAACACAGGCCCGAGGCGTACCTCAACCGCGGTGTGGCCTATGAGAAGAAGGGCGAGAACCTGAAGGCCGTCAACGACTACTCCGAGGCCATCCGTCTCAAACCCGACCATGCCGAGGCCTACCTGCGGAGGGGATACGTCTTCGCACAGAAGTTTGAAGACTACGGCAAGGCAAGGCAGGACTGGGAGAAGGCCGCATCCCTCGACCCGCAGGGAAAGACGGGGGAGGCGGCCAGAAAGAGCCTGGAGGCGCTGTCGAAGACGCCGAAAAACCAATGAGACGACGCGTGGGATGACCTGGACACAGCTGCCGCCTACAGGCAGCAACGGAGGTGGGGAGATGCAGTATCGAAGTCGGCTCACATCGCGATCGCGCAGGCTCTCCATCCTCGCCTGTATCCTGATCCTGACGGCACTGCCGGCAACTACTCCCTGCCAGCCTTCAAACCAGGGGACCCCCTCCCCTGCAATCCCCCTTCGACTCGGCCCCGACTCCGGCTTTGCCGGCAATCTATTTCTGGCCGCGCGGGACATCGAAATGGCCTGCAGCCTCGAGATGCGCCCGTATCTCGACCGCTCGTACAACAGCCGGAGCGGCCGCACGGGCTACTTCGGGAAAGGTTGGACGGCCGACCCTATCGACATCCGGGTCGAGAAGCGTCCGGACGGGAAACTGATCGTCGTCATGGGCGACGGCCGGGAAGAGCAGTACGCGCCTCGGGAGGGCAAAAACTACCGCGCCGTCCGGCCGGGCGAGAGCGACGGCCTCGTGTTGGCGCCGACCGCGGAGGGCGGCTATCAGCTCCGGCTCGGCAACGGCGAGCGCTGGGAGTTCAATGCCAAGGGCTACCTGCTCACGAAGCGGGACCTGGCGGGCAACCTCCTGACCGTCCGCAGGGACCGAAACGGGATTGCGCCTCTGTCCATCGGGGGCTCCTTCGGCAAGAAGCTCACCGTGCAGTGGAAAAATGGAAGGATTGCGGCGGTCGAGGGAACGGGGCTTCGCGTGGACTATCAGTACGACGCCCGGGGAAGGCTCATAAAGAAATCCGGTAAGGCCGCGCAGGATCATGTCTACGCCTACGACGCAACCGGGATCCTCACCAGGATGAGGATCCCCGGGGGATTCGACGTGATGTTCACTTACCAAAAGGGTCTTCTGTCCGGAATGCGAAGGGAGGACGGCTCGGCATTGTCCTATCGCTACCTCGCGGTTGCGGGAGGCGCGGCGGGAGACTTCCGGCAGGAAGTCTACAACGAGTCCGGTCAGTTTCTCGGGGCGACGGAGACCCGCGCGGCCGGGGCCGAGCGGGCCCTGGTGGACGGGCTGCAGAACAGGACGGCCCTGAAGTTCGACCGCGACGGGCGCCTCGTCGCCTCGCAGGGGCCCGAGGGCAAGGAAGAGCGCTGGCGCTATACCGCGGAGGGCATCCTCGAAGCCTACGACGATGCCCTGGGAAACCGCACCACGTACCGCCACTCCCCGGACGGTCTGAAGCTTACCGTCACCGACCCGCGGGGCACCGGGAACATCCTTACATATGACCTGTCGGGCTTCCTGGAGAGCCACGTCGACCCCTGGGGCGTCGTCACCAAAGTGCGGCGCGACCGGCATGGACGGATCACGGAGGTCCTTCGCGACGGGGTCACCCTGACACGTTACCGTTACGACCGCCTCGGGTTCATCGACCGGGTCGAGGGCCTGACAGGGTCCCTCTCGATCGAGCGGGATGCCCTGGGCCGGGTTTCGAGGATGACCGATGCCGAGGGGCGGTCGGTTTCGCGGCAGAGCGACATCCCGGGCAGGCCGATCCTCCAGCAGGATGGCGAGGGACGGACAACGCGCTGGAGCTACGACCCCTACGGCAGGCTCAGCGCCATCACCGACGGCGCAGGGAACCGGCTCCAGTTTACCCTGTCCGGCGAGGGGCTGCTGCGCACCTTCACCGATGCAAACGGAAATGCCTACCGCTACGACTACAGGAGGGGCCTGCCCTACGCCCTGACCTTCCCCAACGGCACTGCGGAGTACACCCAACTCGATGCCCTCGGCCGCATCGTCCGGGAGACCAATCATCGCGGGCAGGCCGTCGAGTACACTTACGACAAACTGGGCAGGGTGATCAGGCAGAGCTACCCCTGCGGGTTCACCGAGTGGCAATACGACGCGGCGGGTCAGATGACGAAGGCCGCCAACGCGCACTCGGCCTTCGAGATCCGCTACGACCGCTTCGGCGAGACGGCCGAGATCCGGGACGCCAAGGGCCGATCAACCCGGTACGAGTACAACGACAACGGGCAGCGAACGGCCCTCATCGACCCCGAGGGCAAGAGGACGCTCTACGAGTACGACCGCCGCGGCTCTCTCTCCCGGATCACGGGGCCCGCCGGGGAGACCTACCGATACGAATACGACCCGGCGGGGAGGCTCATTAAGCGCGAATACCCCAACGGGATCTCCTGCCTCTTCGGCTACGACCGTGCCGGGGCCCTCGCCTCCATCCACTACCGGGACAGGGAGGGGAAGACGATCCACTTCATCAGCGTCCTGCGCGACAAATCTGGCCGGATCGTCTCCCACCGGGAGAACGAGTCCATCCGCTACTACGGGTACGATGCGGCGGGAAGGCTCATCCGGGTGATGAGACCAGACGGTTTGGAGGAGACCTTTGGTTACGACAGGATGGGGAACCGCATCGCCCGGAGGACTGCCGCCACGCAGAAGCGGATGGCCTACGGGAAGATGAACGAGCTTCTGTCCGATGGCCCCGTGACGTATCGCTACGACGCCGACGGTCAGCCGGTCAGCCGCTCCGACGGTTTTGCCTACGAGTTCGACGGCCTGGGCCGACTGTCCGGCGTGAAGGCCCCCGGCAAGGCCGTCCGCTATGAGTACGACCCCTTTGGGCGCCTCGCTGCGCGGGACATGAACGGCAGCCGCGCAGAATATCTCTACGACAAGGAAGACATCATCGCCGAATACGGGGGCACGGCCCTCCAGGCAAGGTACATCCACGGGCCGGGCATCGACGAACCCCTGTCCTTCACGCGAGACGGGAAGCTGTATGTTCAGCTTTTGGGCCTCAACGACACAGTACGCAGGGTCTACGGGGCCGACGGCCGGCCCGTCGAGGAGTACGAGTTGAGCCCCTTTGGGGAGATCGAGCGGCCTGCGGGCGTGCCGCTCAGCCGCCAGATCTTCAACGGACGGGACTGGGACCCCGATGCGCGGCTGTATCACATCCGCGCCCGCTTCTACGACCCCGCCACGGGCCGCTTCATCAATCCGGACCCGATCCGTTTCAACGGCGGGTCGAACCTGTATGCCTACGCCGGAAACGATCCCCTGAATTTTGTGGATCTCTTCGGACTCAAGCAAAAGGCAGGTGGATGGTCTTTTTCTGTCTTTGGAGGGACATTTATTCCGTATGTTCCTGTTCCTGTGGGTGGGAAGGTGAGTGTTTCTTACGTGAGGTTTGGTCCGAATGACCCACGAAACGGAATATACGTCTCGGGCGGACCAGGGATCAATTACGGTTTAAGCGCGGGAGTCAGCGGAACCGTGAGTCAGACGACATCTGATGACCCTTATAAATCCTATGAAGGCCCTTCGATCAGTTTAGATGGGTCCATGGGAAAACCCCTGGTGGGTCCTCTAGGCGGTGGCTCTGTGTCAGGCAGTCTGGACAAGGATCCATGGGTCACGTTTCCAGAGTATAATATCGTTCAAGCACCAGGTGACTGGTTCACACCGACATCGAGGACGCCCGTTATACAAGTACCGCCGGGTTATCAACGGCCTCACGACTTAGGTTTTCCGGGATCTGGAACGATAAAGCCCAAGCCGAACGCTTGGGAGCGCCTCCTGTCTGGTAAAGCCATTGGGGTCAATGTGACCTTCTCCAAACAGGTTTACGCAGAGAACCAGAAACACGAGGTAGTAGGCACAAAGGTTTCCCCGCCTGCCGCGACCTTGCAAGTCGGACAAGTTCAGAAGTTCAAATTCGAAATAACGGTCAAGGCGATTGTAAAAGAGGTTCCGCAAACTCATCTTGTTACGACACATGACGTTACAGATTACGCGAAATGGTATGCCGCTTATGACACCGTGCCGGTAAATTATGTAGAAACGAAAAATCCCTTTGTGTGCGAAAAGAAGGGCAAGTTCCTGATCTGGGCCCGTTACATCAGTGACTATGTTCTCGATCGGCAGGCGGATGCCGACTACAGAAAATACATAGGCGGCGCCAAGCCACCGCCCGAGCACACGGGAGCCCAGGGATCCGCCACCGTCGAGTGCATCGACGCAGGAACCGCTCCGCCACTGTCCAAGGACGTCATCTCATTCTCCCATAAGACTTACGAGGTCAGGGAGGATGCGGGCTATGCCAACATCAAGGTAAAACGCAGCGGCGCCGGCAAAGGGAAGGTCATCGCGCAGATCCATGTCAAGGACGGGACGGCCACGGCGGGCAAGGACCCGGGAGAGGGCGACTACAACAAACCGGGAATTGACCGCGTCGTCTGGGAGGATAACGATCGCAACGACAAGTCGATCTCCATCCCGATCAACAAGGACGATCTTGCGGAGGGGACGGAAGAAGTGAACCTCGAGATCGAGGTCACCGTCGGAAATGCCGCCGCCGATGCCCAGATGGGCAAGGCAAAGCTCCTGATCAAGGACGTCCTGCCGTCCGGGATCGGTCTCACGAAAAAGCCGAGCGCCTCGCAGGTCACCGACGGCGACCAGGTGACCTTCACCATCGAAGTGACCAACACGGGCAAGAGCAAGCTCGGCAATGTCAGGCCCAGTGATTCGGCCTGCCCCGGCAAGCTGAAGCTCACGAGCGGCGACAAGAATAGAAACGGCATCCTCGACACGGACGAGAAGTGGGTCTACGAGTGCACCGTCGAACTGAAAGGGACGGGGCTCTACGAGAACCGCGCAACCGTCACGGCCACGGACGAGGCGGGAGGAAAAGTCGATGCCGAGGCCGCGGCCCAGGTCCAGGTCGGGACAAGGGCGAACATCGTGCCCAACGTGGTCGGGATGGAGGAGAACGAGGCGATCCGGGCAATCAGGGACGCCGGGCTCACCCCGCGCAACGAGGGCAACAGGGCGAGCGACCTCGCCGTGGGTCTGGTCTGCGAGCAGGCACCCGAGGCCGGGCAGTCGGTCGGCGCCGGGACAACGGTCGGCTACTGGATCACGCGGGACGTCCCCAAGTACCTGTACCTGGAACCGCCCCGCAAGACACTGCAGATCGGACAAGAGGTGAGCTTCGAGGTGACGCTGGTCAGCAAGAACGCCAAGCAGAGCGCGCCGAGCCGGGGGGATCTGTCCTGGGACCCCGGGCCCGGCAACTCGTTCAAGTGCGAGAAAGCGGGGAAATTCATCGTGTGGGCCAAGTACATCTTTGCCGAGGTCTACGGCTCGGCCACGGTGACCTGCGAGGAGGACTGGTCGGCGCCGCTTTACCAGCCGCCGATCACAAGCTCGGGAGACCGCGGCCGGGTGCCCCAGGCAGGCCCCGCGGAATACAAGTGGTACGCCTACTGCGACCCCCGGAGCGGCGAGGTGACCTACGGCGAGCAGCTGCCCACGGGCCGCAAGATCATGGCCGGCCCCTTCCCCGGACCGAGGACGGCCTATGACTGGATCAACGGCAACTGCCCCCGGTGGCGCTGCGACGCAGGAGGCGCATGCGCGGCGATCCCGGCCCGGGGCGGCGAATGGAAAGTCCTCTGCGGGAGGCAGGACGGGACGATCACTGTCGGCAAGACGCATGATGCCGTCAGATACATCCTCGTCCAGGAGGGTTTTCTCGGCGAGCCCGACGCGAGGGAGTGGGCAAGCCGTACCTACCCGGGCTGGCAATGCGCGGCCGACGGGTCACCCAGATCGCCAGGCCCGACGGGGAAGCCGGGGATGGGCGGGAGCTGGGCCGTCGTCTGCAGCAAGAGACACGGTGGCGTCTCCCTCACCCGTCAGCCCGACAGCATCGAGTCTTTCATCCTGGGCCAGGGATTCATGGGCGAGCCCGACGCGAGGCTCTGGACCGACCGGAACTGCCCCAGCTGGCGCTGCAACTCAGAGGGCCGCTGCCTGGCTGGCGTGGCGCAGCGTTCGGAAGGGCGCCCGCTGGAAACGCCTCCGGAGTCGGAATTTGCCAACTGGTGGCGCCGTTTTGGGGAAGGGTTTTCAAGAGGGGTGCAGGAGTCGACCCGGCAGGGTGCGCCGGCCGGAAGGGAAACAACAACTGGCAAACGGCCGGAAGGCCCCAAACCCCCGGTGAGCACCCCCTCCGCTCCCTCACCGAAACCGGGCGGCACGGCGTCCAAGTACCCGGTGGGCTCCTTTTCCGGTGAGTGGGATGCCCCAAACGGGACGGTCAAGGATCCGAGGGGAACAAAAAAGACCGTCAGTTGTAACGGTCTCTTGCTCGGAGGGCCTGTCAAGATGACGGTCCAGGCCGACGGGACGGTCGACGGTCAATTTTACAATTACCTCCAATCCTACATTTACCGCATCAAAGGGCGGGTCGACCCCTCGGGTCAGCTGAACGCGACGGCGGAATGCTATATATACCGTGAAAGCATCTGCTACACAGAATTGAAATCCTGCACCCTGAGAGGCAACCTGAAGCCCGGCGCATCGGGTCCCTCGGGCAGCGGCACCATTTCCTGCGGGATCAATACCGGCACGGCAAGCTGCACGGGCACGTGGGGACGCTGATGCGTTCTGGCGGGTCAGCAGGGGCATCGGGGTAGATCCATGCCCGTTCCCGGTGAGCCCATTGCAGGAGGAGGAAGTACCATGACAGATACCCGGAATTGCTCAGTGAAAAGACGGGTCCTTGCGGCTGTCCTGTGCCTTGTGCTCTTCTTTTTTATCCCGGGACCCCGCGAGTCAGTTCCCGCGGGAAACAAGTGGTACGCCTTCTGCGAGCCCCGCAGCGGCGAGGTCACCTACGGCGAACATCTGATCACGGGCCGGAAGCTCATGGCCGGCCCCTTCCAGGGGCCGAGGGAGGCCTACGACTGGATCAACGGCAACTGCCCCCGGTGGCGCTGCGACGCAGGCGGCGCCTGCGCAACGGCCCCCGCACCGGGCCAGGGCGGAGAATGGAAGGTTTTCTGCGGTCGAAACGATCTCGTCGTCTATCTCGGGAAGACTTACGATTCGACTAAACACATTCTGATCCGGGAGAGCTTTTTAGGGGAACCCGATGCGCGGGCCTGGGTGAACCAATACTATCCGGGATGGCTATGCACCCCGACGGGCGCCGCGGCTTCAGGTCCCAGAACGGGTGGCAACTGGGCTGTAGTCTGCAGCAAGAAGCACGGGGGCGTCAGTCTGACTCAATATCCCAACCGGATCGATTACCATGTCTGGGGCGAGGGGTTCCTCGGCGAGCCCGATGCCAGGGCCTGGACGAACCGGAATTGCCCGAGCTGGCGTTGCGATGCCCAGGGAAGATGTCTGATCGGCGCGGTTCAGCGAACGCCGGAGGGACGCCCGCTGGAAGTGCCTCCCAACGGTCCTTCCACAGGGAGCCCGCCGGGGCCGTGGGGAGCTCCTCCCGGTGGCGGGGCCGGGGCCGGCGGCGGAACGATTGCCCCACCGTCCGAAGCAAGGCCTGACGGGCAGGGCGTTGACTGCAAGGCCCTGCGCGGCGAGTACTACAGGAAATGCACAGCCATGCGGGAGCCCTTCGTGAAGAAGAACTGCACGTCCTCGTACTCGGGATGTGCCCTCGATCCCCGGGGCTGCTACGGCTACGTGATCAACGGCGCACTGCCGGATGGGAAGAGCCAGGCACGCGCGGGCTGCGGAAGGGGTGTCGTCGAGTCCTACATCAGCTGCCTCAGGACCTGCAACGAACGGCTCATAGCGAAAACACCGAGGTTCAACGTCGAGGGCTGCGGGTTAACGTGCCGGGACAGGGCCGTCGAAGCCATCAAGGCCTGCGACGCCTCGCATAAATAGATTCCTGGGCTTGCGTCCCGGGTAAAAATCCCCCTCTTTCCCCTTTATCAAAGGGGGAGGAAAAAGGATTTCGAAAAAAATCCCCCGGTCTGCTGACCGGGGGATTCCGATTTCTTTGTTCTTTGTTCTTTCCTGTACCCTGAACCCTGTCCCCTGGACCCTGATCAGGCGCGTGCGGTCTGGGGCTCCCAGCCCCCAATGGCCTGGCGCATCTTCCGCAGGGCCTCCTTCTCGACCTGGCGGGCCCGCTCGCGGGTGATCTTGAACTTGTCGCCGATCTCCTGAAGGGTCTCGGGGTTTTCCGACATCACGCGGTTGCGGATGATGTAGGCCTCGCGGTCGTTGAGCTTTGCGAGGGCCCCCGCGACGTTCCGCTTCACCAGGGCCGTCTCCTCGTGTCGGATGAGGGAATCCTCCTGGCTCTCGCTCTTGTCGGCCAGGCAGTTGATGTGGGAAAGCTCGCCGTCGTCGTCGATGAAGGCATCGAGCGAAAGGTCGCGGCTGTTGAGCCGCACGTCCATCTCCTCGATCTCCGTCTCCTTCACGCTCAGGGACTCGGCGATCTCGGCGAACTCGGGGCTCTTCGCGTCCATCTTCTGGAGCTTCTTCTTGGCCTGGTTGAGCTTGAAGAAGAGCTTGCGCTGGGCCTGGGTCGTCCCGATCTTCACGAGGCTCCAGGTCTTGATGAGGTAGTTCTGCATGTAGGCGCGGATCCACCACACGGCATAGGAGATGAGCCGATAGCCCTTGTAGGGGTCGAACTTCTTCACCGCGTGCATGAGGCCCACGTTTCCCTCCTGGATCAGGTCCAGGAGCTTCACGCCGTAGTTGCGGTACTCGTGGGCGATTTTCACCACGAATCGAAGGTTGGAGGTGACGAGCTTTTCGGCCGCTTCCTTGTCGTTGTGTTTCTTGTAGCGGACGGCCAGCTTGAACTCCTCCTCCGGGGTCAGCAGCGCAAACTGGTTGATCTGCGAGATATATAAATCCAGCGTGCTGGTCGCAGCAGGCAGATTCATGTTCATGGACTTACCTCCGTCTTTAGCCTGTCATTCTAAGCCACTAAGAATATAGATATGGGGGGCTTCTTGTCAAGACCTTCCTTGCAATAATCATACAGAAAGCCCGGGGGATAAAAATGAGATAACCCTTTGAATGAATACCCTTTCTTGACATCCCCCACCCCGGTCATTAAGTTAGGCTTCGAGTGAACGTCGGCGTTGTTACGGGATACGGGCAGACAAACCGCCATCTGCAATTTAACTTATTGATATTCAATCGATTTTTATCAGAGAGGATCCATGAGATTCGATAAATTCACCGTGAAAGTCCAGGAAGCCCTCCAGGAGGCCCAGTCCCTGGCGGGCCAGTTCAGCCACCAGGCCGTGGACGTAGAGCACCTGCTTGCAGCCCTGATCCGCCAGCCCGAGGGGATTGTTTCCGCCGCCCTGAAGAAACTCGGGGCCGACACCCGGTCGATCCAGCGGGAGATCGAACGGTCTCTCAACGGCCTGCCGAAGGTCTCCGGGGGCGCAGCGCAGGCCTATATGACCCCCCGGCTCAACAAGGTTCTCGAAAACTCCTTCGAAGAGGCCAAAAGGCTCAAGGACGAGTTCGTGAGCGCCGAGCACCTCCTGATTGCCATGGCGGAGGACAAGGACGGCCCCGCGGGGAAAATTCTGCGAAACGCCGGCGTGACCAAGGACAGCATCTACCGGAGCCTGGTGGAGATCCGGGGAAGCCAGCGGGTCACGGACCAGAACCCGGAAGAAAAATACCAGGCACTCGAGAGATACGCCAGGGATTTCAACGAGTTGGCAAGAAAGGGCTCCTTCGATCCGGTTATCGGCCGCGACGAGGAGATCCGCCGGATCATGCAAGTGCTCTCGAGGCGCACGAAGAACAACCCCTGCCTGATCGGCGAGCCCGGCGTGGGCAAGACGGCCATCGTCGAGGGGCTCGCCCAGCGCATCGTCAACGGCGACGTGCCGGAAACGCTCAAGGACAAAAGGGTCGTCGCCCTGGACATGGGGGCGCTCGTCGCCGGCGCGAAGTTCCGCGGCGAGTTCGAAGACCGTCTCAAGGCGGTCCTGAAGGAGGTCTCCGACGCCGCAGGCGAGATCATCCTCTTCATCGACGAAATCCACACCGTCGTGGGCGCGGGGGCGGCCGAAGGCGCGATCGACGCATCAAACATGCTCAAGCCGGCACTGGCGAGGGGCGAGCTGCGCTGCATCGGCGCCACGACCCTCAACGAGTACCGCAAGAACATCGAGAAGGACCCCGCCCTGGAGCGGCGCTTCCAGCCCGTGCTGATCAAGGAGCCGAGCGTGGAGGACACGATCGCGATTCTCAGGGGCCTCAAGGAGCGCTACGAAGTCCACCACGGCGTCCGGATCAAGGACTCGGCCATCGTGGCGGCGGCAACCCTTTCGGACCGCTACATCAGCGACCGGTTCCTGCCCGACAAGGCCGTCGACCTCATCGACGAGGCGGCCTCGCGCCTGCGGATCGAGCTCGACAGCCTCCCTGCCGAGATCGACACCCTCGAGCGCAGGATCATGCAGCTCGAGATCGAGCGGCAGTCGCTGAAAAACGAGACGGACCCCAACTCGCTCGAGCATCTCCAGAAGCTCGTCGACGAGATCGGGAAGCTCACGGCCGAACGCGACGAGAAGAAGAAGCACTGGTCCGGCGAGCGCGAAGTCATCAAGCGGATCCAGTCCATCCGGGGAAAAATCGAGGAGCTCAAGAACGAGGAGCTCAACGCCCAGCGCGCAGGCGACCTCGCAAAGGCCGCCGAGATCCGCTACGGGAGACTCGTGGAGTTCAACCGGGAAATCGAGAGGGAGCAGGCCCAGCTCGCCGGTATCCAGAACGGCGACAAGATGCTCAAGGAAGAGGTCGATGCCGAGGACGTGGCGGAGGTGGTGGGCAGCTGGACGGGCATCCCCGTCTCGCGCATGATGGAGACGGAGGTGGCAAAGCTCATCCACATGGAGGAGCGCCTGCAGCTGCGGGTGATCGGCCAGGAGGAACCCATCCACGCCGTATCCAATGCCCTGCGCCGGGCCCGCTCGGGCCTGCAGGACCCCAACCGGCCCATCGGCTCCTTCATCTTCATGGGACCCACGGGTGTGGGGAAAACGGAACTGGCGCGGGCGCTGGCGGAGTTCATGTTCGACGACGAGCAGAGCATGATCCGCATCGACATGTCGGAGTACATGGAGAAGCACTCCGTGGCCCGGATGATCGGGGCCCCCCCGGGGTACGTGGGTTACGAGGAGGGCGGCTTCCTGACCGAATCGGTGAGGCGCAGACCCTACTCGGTCATCCTCTTCGACGAGATCGAGAAGGCGCACCCGGACGTGTTCAACATCCTGCTGCAGATCCTCGACGACGGCCGGCTCACCGACGGTCACGGCCGGACGGTGGACTTCAAGAACGCGATCGTCATCATGACCTCGAACATCGGCAGCCAGTTCGCCGTCGATGCAGCGATGAGCGAGGCCGAGCGGAGGATGAAGATCAACGAAGTCCTGAGGACGACCTTCAAGCCCGAGTTCCTCAACCGGATCGACGACATCATCATCTTCCGGTCGCTCACGATCAGCGACATCAACCGGATCATCGACATCCAGATCGGCCGGCTGCAGAAGATGCTCGGCGAGCGGAAGGTCACGATCGAGTTGACGGACAAGGCGAAGAAGCACATCGCCAAGGCGGGCTACAGCTCCATCTACGGCGCCCGGCCGCTCAAGCGGGCCCTGCAGAAGATCGTCCAGGACGGCCTGGCCATGAAGATCCTCGACGGCTCCATCGCGGCAGGCGATCACGTGACCGTCGATGTGAAGGGCGACGGCGAGGTCGTGTTCCAGAAAAAGGCAGGATAAGCGGAAGCGGGGTGCGCCCTTGTGCGCTGTCCCGCTTTCCTGTATAATCCGCAACGTCACAAGAAGAGGGGTTGAGGTTAAGAAGGTGAGAACGTTGGCGAAGCGGAAGCATGCGCCAGCTGGAAGCCTGTCCGACCTTATCACCCTCTCAACGTCTGAATTCGATATGGAGGAAGCAACACCATGAACTCACTCAAGACTGCCGTCCTGCTCGGGTTACTGACGGGGCTCCTGGTCCTGATCGGCGGATACCTCGGCGGGCAAAACGGCATGTTCATCGCCTTCATCTTCGCCATGGGAATGAACTTCTTCAGCTACTGGTTCTCCGACAAGATCGTGCTGCGCATGTACCAGGCCCAGGAGGTGACGCCCCAGCAGGCGCCAGAGCTGCACCGGATGGTGCAGGACCTGGCCATGAAGGCGGGCCTGCCCATGCCGCGCGTCTACATCATCCCGGGCGATACGCCGAATGCCTTTGCAACGGGCAGAAACGAAAAGCACGCCGTCGTGGCCGTCACGGAGGGGATCATGCGCATCCTGAGCCGTGAAGAGCTCGAGGGCGTCATCAGCCACGAGCTCACCCACATCAAGAACCGGGACATCCTCATCGGGTCGATCGCAGCCACGATCGCCGGCGCCATCACGATGCTCGCCAACATGGCCCAGTGGGCGGCCATCTTCGGCGGCGGCCGCGGCGACGACGACGAGGGCGGCGGCGGGATGATCGGCATGCTCTTCATGGCGATCCTGGCCCCCTTCGCGGCCATGCTGATCCAGATGGCCATCTCCCGCTCGAGGGAATACATGGCCGACGAAGGCGGCGCCAAGGTGTCGGGCAAGCCCTGGGCGCTTGCAGGCGCCCTCGAGAAGCTGCAGGCGGCAAGCCAGGCCATCCCCATGAACGCCAACCCGTCGACGGCCCACATGTTCATCGTGAACCCCCTCACGGGACGTTCCTTCGCGAGCCTGTTCAGCACCCACCCGCCCATCGAGGAGCGGATTGCAAGGTTGCGCAGCATGAAGCCGCGGATGTAGGCAGGCCGCTAGAAAACGACCGCCTGCGACCTTGATACGTTAGAAGGTAAGAGGGTTTGAAGGTGAGAAGGTTGGAGAATCGGTGAGCAGGCATTGGCCACAGACTCATCCAACGTTCTTACCCTCTCACCTTCTTACCTTCTCTTGCAAACGGGATGCGCCCCCTATCCACAGCCTCAAGACGGAGGGAATCATGGAAGACGAGAAAGGCTTCGTAATCAAGGACCGCCGTCGCTTTGACGATTCCGGGGAAGCCCGGTCCGAAACGCCCCCCGAGAAAGCGGCCGACAAACCGCAGGAGCCGAAGCCGGAAGCAAAGACCGCCGAGCCCCCGAAAGAGGAAAAGACACAAGAAGCCGGGACGGAGCAATCCTTTCCCGAGCTCAACTTCGCCACCTTCGTCTTCTCGCTCGGCACGTCGGCCATGTACCACTTCGGCGACTTCCCCGACCCTGTTACAAAAAAGGCGGAACGCAACCTCGAGGCGGCCAAGCAGACCATCGACATCCTCGCCATCCTGAAGGAAAAAACACGGGGCAACCTCAATGACGATGAGGACAGGCTCCTCGAATCGCTCCTCTACGAGTTGAGGATGCGCTACGTCAGGGAGACGGCGAAGTGATCGCCGCCCGGTCGCCTGCCAAGGTCAACCTCATCCTGCAGGTGCTGCGCCGCAGGGAGGACGGCTACCACGACATCGCCTCGCTGATGCAGAAGGTGAGCCTCGCCGACGAGATGGAGTTCGCCCCCCGCGGGGAAGGCATTTCGCTTGCCTGCCCGGGCTCGGACCTCCCCACGGGCGAGGGGAATCTCGTCGTTCGGGCGGCCCGCGCCCTCTTTGCCGAGTCGGGATATGCAGGCGGGGTGGAGATCACCCTCCGGAAGCGGATCCCGACGGCGGCGGGCCTCGGCGGCGGCAGCTCCAACGCCGCCACGACCCTCACGGTCCTCAACGATCTCTTCCGGTTCGGCTTCGATCGCGAGCGGCTCATCCGGATCGGCGCCCGGATCGGCGCCGACGTTCCTTTCTTTATCTACGGCAGCACGGCCTGGGCCTTCGGGATCGGCGAGATCCTCGAGCCTGCCGTGACCCCTCCCGGGATGTGGCTCGTTCTCGTCAACCCGGGATTCGAGGTCCCCACGAAATGGGTCTACGAGAGCCTGAATTTGCCGTTGACAAAGACACCTGTAAAGTATAGTATTCCTAACTTTTCAGGGATACGAGAGCTTGCCGCCGCCCTGACCAATGACCTGGAAAAGGTGACGGTGGCCCGCTATCCCGTGCTCGGGGAGCTGAAGGGGTTCCTCCTGGGGCAGGGCGCCATCGGGTCGCTCATGTCGGGAAGCGGGCCCACGGTTTTCGGTCTCTTTGACAGCGAACAGGACGCGATCCAGGCTGAAGGCGCACTGAGGACATCGTACCCGTTCAGGGTGTTCAGGACCCAAACGATCTGATCCCCCGACCAACGGATTCCTTCCCCCGCATGACGGAAATCAAATGGGGATGGGGCGTCGGCAAGCGGTAAGCCACGGGACTTTGGCTCCCGCATTCGGAGGTTCGAATCCTCCCGCCCCAGCCATATTTTTTTCAAACCATCAGGGACCCATACCCAGGGTGACAGACATGCTAGAACGAATGCGCATCTTCTCGGGAAATTCGAACAAGAAGCTTGCAGAGGACA
>DIFQ01000072.1:0-143 GCA_002419215.1 Syntrophaceae bacterium UBA5744 | reverse complement strand
GCCACCTTCAGCGACGGCGAGACGAGGGTGGAGATCAACGAGAACGTCCGCGGCATGGACGTCTTCATCATCCAGTCCACGTGCCCGCCCGTGAACGACCACGTCATGGAGCTGCTGATCCTCATCGACGCCATGAAGCGCGC
>DIFQ01000129.1 GCA_002419215.1 Syntrophaceae bacterium UBA5744 | reverse complement strand
CCGGGACACCGTTTGCCCGGTTCTCGACATTCCCGCGCCGGCCGGCGCCGACCGCTCCGGGATGGAGCGGCAGACGGGCGGCTGGCTCGACGATCCGGCGCAGTTCGATCTGTTCCGCGACATCGAGAAGATGGAAGACATCGCCCGCAAGTCCGGGGGCGAGCTCCTGACCCACTGGCGCCACCTCACGGCATCGGATCACCTCTACGCCATCCACAGGCGGACAGGCACGGAGACCTCCCTGTGCGCCTACGAGAACCCCTACGGGGACTCGCTCGCGAGCGCCGTCCACATCCTGACGCGGAAGATCGACATCCTCACGGTCACCATCTTCCGCTTCGAGATCCTCACGCGAAAAGAGAAGCCCGCCGTCCTCATCATCACGCCGGAAACGGGTCGCCTTCCCGAGGACCTGGGGGGACTGGCCAGGTACATCTCCGGCAAGAGCGGCGGCCAGGGCGAGGTCATCTCGGCGCTTTGCGAGGGGCTCACGGAGCGGGGCGTCGACGTTCACCTCGCCGTTCTCAACCTCAAAAAGCGCTTCCAGCGGGAGTCCAAGCTCAGCGCGCAGCAGTGGCGGGAGGTCCGCTACAAGATCGACCCCGAAAAGATCCACCTGGTGAGCTCGGGCGTGTTCTCCGACCTGTTGAGCGCCTACGGGGGCAACCCGCTGCTCAACGCCGCCGAATTCCAGCGCGAGATCGTCAACAACGTCATCAAGGCCGTGAGCGCCCGCCACGGCGGAAGGCTCATCGTCCACACCCACGACTGGATGGCGGGGGGCATCATCAACGCCTACCTGAAGGCCCGGAATGTCCCCGTCCTGCACACCGTCCACAACGTCTTCACGGGCCACGTCCCGCTCGACATGCTCTTCGGCGTGGACCTGGACGACTTCTCCGAGAACATCTACTACTCCGAGGAGTACGGCAGGCGCTGCATCGACAGCCAGGCCACGGCCATCAAGAACGCGACCCTGATCAACTTCGTGGGCGAGCAGTTCCTCAAGGAGGTGGTCTACGACTACTTCATGGACCGGCCCCTCGTGCCGCCCGGCGTGAGGATGGAGGTCAAGGCCAAGTACTTCCACGGGACGGCCATCGCCATCATCAATGCGCCGCCGGCCTACATGTACCCGGAGCGGTGCGATTTCTGCGTCGTGAAATTCGGCCCCGACGACGACGTCCTGGAGGCCAAGCGCATCAACCGCGTCGAGTTCCAGAAGCGCATGGGGCTCAACGTCGACGCCGACGCGATCCTCCTTTTCTGGCCCTCCCGCCTCGACCCCACCCAGAAGGGGGTGGATCTGCTGGAGCAGGTGGCGGGGCCCTTCGCCGCCGATCACCCCGACGTCCAGATCGCCATCGTGGGCGACGGGGTGGGCAGCGACCGGACCCACGTGGACGTGCTGGGGCGCATCGCCTACGCCTCGGGCGGGCGGATCGGCTACCAGCCCTTCAGCGAGGAGCTCTGCATGCTGGGCTACGCCGCGGCAAGCGACGTCTTCGGGGCGTCGCTCTACGAGCCCTGCGGCCAGATCGACCAGGTGGGAAATATCTTCGGCGCCACGGCGACCAACCGAGACACGGGAGGCTACCACGACAAGATCCGGGAGCTGCGGCTGAAGATCGCCGGCGCGCCCCAGGACGTGGGGAACGGATTCCTGTTCCGGGACTACGACGCCAGGGGCCTGTGGTACGGCCTGGAGAACAGCGTGCGGTTCCACCGGCGATCCCCCGAGATCCGCGAGTTCCAGATCAAGCGGATCATGCGGGAAACGCGGCAGCGCTACCGGCTCGAGAACATGATCGCCGCCTACATCCGCGCCTACGAGCGGATCAACGACGGCGAGCCGATCGTCTAGCCGCTGCGCGGCAGGCTTCGGGCATCAGGCTTCGGGCTTCAGGAACAAATCAGATAATCGGCAACGGCAAGCCGGCCGAAGAAATGGCTAGTGACCGGTGAAAAGAGAAATCCCCCCTTCCCCCCTTTACGAAAGGGGGGTTTCTCCCAACACATCCCCCTTTGTAAAAGGGGACGTCCCAGAAGAGCCCCCCCTTTCGTAAAGGGGGGAAGGGGGGATTTGAGCTTTAGATTTGAGCCCTGCGGCTTATTGCTCGTGACTGATGCAAAAATAAGTACAGATGTATGGAAGTGATCGAGTGCGTGAGTGAAGAACATCCTCATCCTCCGGATCACTCATCATCATGCCCTTTGATAATTTAGCTGGAGGTGAGATGACCATGGGCCTTCTGAAAAAGATATCCTGTACAGCGGCGGCTATGATTCTTTTTGCCGTTTCGCCCGCCGCAGCGGCAGAGAAAGCCAGGACCCCGGCGACCCAGTACTGGGTGAGTGTCGCGACACAGAACATGAGCATCCCGGGCATGCCCCAGGAAGGGATGTCGGGACTGCAGGGGATGATCATCGGGAAGATGGCCGGTGCGGGGCCGAAGAAAACCCTTCTGCTGCAGCTCAATTCGCCGAAGGCCCTGCCGTCGGGCCCTGAAGCGACCCACGACATCCCCCCCGGCCTGAGCATGGGCAGGACCCTCCCCCTGCTGATCCCCGAGCCTGCAAAGCCTGCGCGCGGCGGGGAGGAGCCGGAACAAAAGATGGAGAAACCGAAGGTGCGCATGCTCTTTTACTGGGGGTGCGGCGAGACGGTGCGGCCGGGCCAGCCGAAGGTGCTCGACACCGAGAAGATGAGCATGCCTCAATTCGGCAAGGCCATGTCGGGGCGCACCGGTTCCGGGCAGACTCCCCCGTCACGGAGGGCGGGATGGGCCTATGCGGAGTGGCCCAACCGGAAGGACAGCCAGGATGTGCCGAAAAGCGGCTCCCTTTCGGGAGACCACTTCATCCACGGCAACTACACGCCGGACATCAAGTTCGCCGTCGGCGAGAGGCACGATTTCATGGCGCCCGTCGAATTTACCTCCGTCACGGGAGGGCTGGCGGACAGCATCAGGTTCCAGTGGAAGAAGATCCCCACGGCGATCGGCTATTTCGCCATGGCGATCGGGCACATCGAAAAGACCGGCGAGACGGTCATCTGGTCGTCGAGCGATGCCCATGACCCGGGATACGGCCTCATGAGCTACCTGCCCCCGGCCGATGTCAACCGGTTCATCCGGGACAGGGTGGTCATGGGGCCCGAGGTGACGAGCTGTTCGGTGCCCGGGGGGATATTCAAGGATGCAAGCGGGGCGGCGCTGCAATTCATCGGTTACGGCGACGAGCTGAACATCGCCTATCCGCCGAAACCCAGGAACTCGACAAAGCCGCACGAATATATCTGGGCCGTGAAACTGAGGAACAAGTCCACGGGGATGCTCCCGCTCGGGATGGACGAGGACAAGGCCGGGCGCGGCAAGCAGGAGGAACGGCCCGCGGAGCCGAAGCCCGGAGAGTCCCCCGACCCCGTGAAGGACACGCTGAACAAGATGAAGGACATTCTCAAGTTTTAACGGCTCGAGCCCCGTCGGCCAAACCGCATTTTCCCGGGCAAGGCAAAACGAAAAAAAGGGGTGACACCGGCCAGGCTGTTGCCCCTTTCATTTGAACGCGGGAAAACCGGACGCAAAGAAACGGCTTCCGATCTCCACCCGCGAAGGGGGCGGCAACGCCGCCCCTGCCGAATCGTTTCTTTCCGCGATAATGATTTGAATCCCACGGGGGATTGGTGTAAAGAACCAGCATGATTACTGCGGCAACTAAACATCCCAACCATGTCATACCGGAAACCCGATCAGGTCGAGTACAGGCCTGATCCGGTATCCAGTCATTTGTGGATTCCCGCCTTCGCGGGAATGACTCTATTGCGGTATTTTGTTGCCTGCCTGATAAAAGTCTGATGAAAAGGGGAAGGATGATTATGCGCAAATCAACGTTTGTCGTTCTTGTTGCTCTTCTGGCCGTTGCGGCCTGTTCCCCATCCTCGACGCCGGCGCCGGAAACGGAAGATCAGAAGGCACTCTATGCCCTGGGTGTTCATCTCAGCAGGCAACTGGCCCTTTTCGACCTGAGCCCCGAGGAGCTGAAATATGTCCAGTTGGGCATGGCCGATGCGGCTGCCGGCAAGAAGCTTGCGGCAGAGCCGGAAGCCTACGCGCAGAAGCTGGCCCGGCTGGCCCAGGACCGCGTGACCAAGGCCACCGAAAAACAGAAGGCACTCGCCAGGCCGTTCCTGGAAAAAGCCGCCGCCGAGAAGGGCGCGCAGAAAACCGCTTCCGGCCTGATCTACACGGAAATCAAGGCCGGCACGGGCGCTCAGCCCGCCGCCGCCAGCGTCGTCAAGGTTCACTACGTCGGCACGTTGATCGACGGCAGGGAATTCGACAGTTCCGTCAAGCACGGCCAGCCCGCGGAATTCCCGCTGGACCGGGTCATTCCCTGCTGGAGGGATGGCATCGGCATGATGAAGGCGGGCGGCAAGGCCAAACTGGTCTGTCCGTCGGAGCTCGCCTACGGCGACAAAGGCTCTCCGCCCATCATCCCCGGAGGCGCGGCACTGGTCTTCGAAGTGGAACTGCTTGAAGTGAAAGCGCCCGCGGCCCCTCCGGCGGCCGCGACCAAACCAAACGCAAAGATAAAGAAATAGTCCGTAAAAGCGCTGTCTTTCAATCACTACTATAGAGGGGGCGGGCCGCAAACCCGCCCCCTTGCCGCATGTTTACTTTCGCCGGTCCGCCCGTCAGGGGCGACGCTCACGAAATCCGCCGGGACGAGTCCCTCCCGCTTTTCCGTAAAGAAATATTACAAATTGGATAAATTGACATAAGCGCATGGGATCATGCAGCTTTTGTCGATAACGGCCCTCCTTCGGCTGCGAAATCGTCGGATACCTTTACAAAGCAACCTGTGCACTAATGGCATACTGATTTGCATTATTCAATGATATAAACCCTTTACGAAATTGGTACGCCTCATGCTTTACATCTGAACGGTGCAGCTCTCCACAGCCGCTTTTATCATCCGATCTCACGCAGTCGTAAACCAGGTCGCCTGTTGCCTCGAAGGGGGGGCAAAACCCGGGGATTCTTTAAGCACCCGGAATCATGGGAAGTCCGGTTGCCCTTTGAAATTCCACCCGTCCGGTCGTCGGGGCGCAAGTCTCAAAGTCGTTTGTTCACAAACCGTAAAAAATTCTTACAAATGATTTTTTCGCGTATGTCCTTGTCCTTCTTCACTAATTTCAGAAAATGGTTGAATCGCGAATCCGGGTTGTAGACAGGTTTTACGAAGAAACGGCCGATGCGTTTTTCGCATAATAGAATTTAAATAACAAAATCAATATCTTGCAAAATGACCAATGGGTTGCTCATCCTGATCTGAACCAGGTTGCAGGCGAAATCTACGTTGAGAAAGGGGGATAGTCACGAAGAGTCGGTAGCACGGAACAATATCTCATGGAGCAAGGAGGGGTAAACGTATGAAGAAAATTTTGATTATGTTTATTGCGGTCCTCATGATCGGAGTCTGGTGCGTCGGCGTGGCCGTTGCAGCCACGGAGGCCGAGAAACGCGCGGCCATCGATGCCGGCCTGGCTTATCTCGCAACGCAGCAACAAGCTAACGGAGCCTTCGGCACAGGCGGAGTTGATTATCAGGTTGCGCAAACCGGAGCAGCCCTGCTGTCTTTCCTTGAAGAGAAGGAAAACTGGGGCGCAAATGCGGCGGCCTATCAAACAGCGGTGAATAATGGAATCAATTACCTGCTCGGTCAAGTATCGGTCGTCCCTATTGCTGCCCAGCCTGCTGGCAACCCGGACGGCGACGCCAACGGCGTCGGCGTGAAGTTCTACCCGGATGGCGCAAACATCAGAGACACCTATGTGACGGGGCTCGCCCTGCCGGCAATCGCAATGACGGGAACGCCCAATGCAGTGGTGACCGTGGGCCCCCTGGCAGGCAGGACAGACGGGAGCGGCGCCGGTGGTGCCTGGACCTACAGGGATGTCGTGCAGAACACGATTGACTACTTCGCCTTCGGGCAGAGCGACCCGTCAACCGGCGTTTATGCAGGCGGTTGGAGATATTATGCCAACTACGGCAACTCCGACCAGTCAACGACCCAGTGGCCGATCATCGCGAGTCTCTATGCCCAAAGGATGGGGGTTACGACTCCCGCCTTCGTGACAACGGAGCTGGCCAAGTGGGTCAACTATGTCCAGAATATGAATCCTGCGAGTTCTTACTACGGCGCCGCGGGCTACACGGGTCCCGCTCCCAGTGGCTACGGTGAAGTGAACGAGACGGGGGCCCTGCTCATCATGCAGAAATTCCTTGGTTGGAGCACAGGGAATGCCAGGGTTGATGCAGCGCTCAATTTTTTGAATACCCACTGGCAGGACACGGCATCCGGCTGGGACGGCAATTTCGGTAACCCCTATGCCATGTGGGCCGTATACAAGGGCCTCGAGCTAATGATCGGCCTGAATGACATGGGCACCCCCATCACCAATCTTCATGACAATCCGGGTGATATAAACAATCCGAACCATGGCTGGAACTGGTGGGAAGATTACTGCGAATGGCTGGTCAACAACCAACTGGGGGACGGTTCATGGGCCGGACACTATAATTGGGGTCCATACCTTGCCACTCCGTGGTACATCAACATTCTGGCGGCTACCAGGATAGTTGAAACGGTTCCTGAGCCCGTTACCATGCTTCTCCTCGGGCTTGGCCTGGTCGGATTGGCCGGTGTCAGGAGAAGATTCCACAAATAACCTGTAACGCGTTTTCCCCGGCAAAGGCAGGGCCGGATCGGCCCTGCCTTTCTGTCTGTTTCATTGAAGACAGGCAGGCGAAAGAAACAAAAGCCCCCATCCCGTAGCTTGTGCAGGATGGGGGTTTTTATTGGAGGACCCTTTGCCGCTCCGCGGCAGGCATCAGGCTTCAGGCATCGGGCTTCAGGAAGAAAAACCGGAGAAAATCCCCCTTTTTGCCGCCCTGATCCGCGTTGCGGGGCGGCCCGGTAAGGAACGAACCGGACATGGTTGCGCACCCCTGCGGGGATGCGCCCCCGGTCACCCGCCTGAGCGGCTTTCATTTTCAGGCGGGTCAAAAATGGCCAGATGCAAGGCGCCCATAGAATTATGAAGTCAGGAAGTTATGAAGAGCGGAAGATCGGAGTGGATGAGGGATTCTTTTATTATCTTATCCGCTCTTCCTCACTTCTGCTCTTCCGATCTTCGCAGTCTTGACGCCTGAAGACAGACTCAAGACATTCAGCCGGATGCGCTCCCGGTTAGCCTGAGCGGGTGAGGTATGCAGCCAGGGCATTGACCACCCCCGGGGAGAAAAGGGTGATCATCAGGATGTAGAGGAAATAGATGGAAGCGGCCGAGAAGAGGTCCAGGCCGCGGTAGCGCTTGAAGAGGGAGACGACGGTGAGCCCGCCGAGGACGATGGCGATCACCTGCGCCGCCAGGAAGAGGCTGAAACCCGACAACGGCACGACGGCCGCGACGAAGAGGAAGGCCATGCCCGTCATGACGAACAAGAGCATCCGCGTTTCACCCTGTCGTTTCATTCTCCTCCTCCTGTGACAATCTCGAAAAATCATACCACAAAACGGGAGAGTCTGTCGCAGGCCTTTTTGCCCTCCTGAGAAACAGTTCAAAAAGGGGTCATTACGAGCCGAACCTATAGAGCTCACTTCCTTAGTCTCCCTCTCCCTTGAGGGGAGAGGAAGATTAAGGTATTGGTTATTTACAGGCGTGGTAATCGACGATTCAGAATGAAATAACGAAGATCGCCACGCGGAGTTTATCCTGAGCCTGTCGAAGGGCTCCTAAGAAACAGTTCGAATCGGTCGAAGAAAATCCCCCTCTATCCCCCTTTTTCAAAGGGGGAAGATCTAAACACCCTCCTTTGTAAAAGGAGGGTCGGGGAGGATTTTACAGGCATGTTTCTTCCATCGATCACCTCGTCTCCAAACGGGGTCCGTGGCTCGCGGTCACGGGTACAATCCGTGCAAGGAAACAGGGGTCGCAACGGATGAAAAAAGGATTTCTGTTTTCAATCCCTTGTGATATCGTTTCACACTGCGACCCGGCACAGGCGGGTCGATGCCCTGTTTTAACCACAACAAAGGAGACGTTGAGATGAAAAAATTTTCGGCAGGCGCCCTGGCAGTCTTCATGCTTTTGTTCATCTTCACCTCCGCCGACCTCATGGCGGCGGAAAAAACGAAAAAGGACGTGCTTGCGAAAGTCGGATCCAAGGAAGTGACGAAAAGCGACATCCAGGCATACGCCGGCCTCTACCCGGAGCAGCAGCAGGCCCTCATCAAGGCCGACCCCCGGATGGAGGAGGTCCTGGTGAAAAATCTCGTCAGCATCATGGTCGTATCCGACGTGGCCAGGAAGAAAGGCCTCGACAAGACCCCTGCAGTCAAAAAGCAGATCGAGATCATGAAGGATGAGTACCTGGCCAGGATGTACGTCCAGAAGGAAATCCTCGGCAAGATCAACCTCACGGACAAGGATTACGAGGCCTACTACAACACGCACAAGAAGGAGTTCGAGAACCCCGAGATGGTGAGGGCCCGCCACATCCTCGTAGCCGTGAAGCCCAACGCCACGGAGGACGAGAAGAAGGCGGCGCTGAAAAAGGCCGAGGGCCTCCTCGACAAGGCGAAGAAAGGCGAGGACTTTGCCAAACTCGCATCGGAGAATTCCGACGATCCCGGCTCCAAGGCAAAAGGAGGCGACCTGGGATTTTTCACGCAGGGCAGCATGGTCGGAAAATTCGAGCAGGCCGCTTTCGCCCTGAAGCCCGGTGAGCTGAGCCCCGTCGTCGAGACGGAATTCGGCTACCACGTCATCAAGCTCGAGGAGCGCAAGGCCGCCGATCAGCAGCCCTACGAGTCGGTCAAGGAGCAGGTCAAGGCGAAGGCAACCCAGGCCGCCCAGCAGCAACGCCTCAATGCCTTCCTCGAGAAGTCGATGAAGGATGCCAAGGTGACCTACTACGGGCCCGAGCCCCCGAAGCAGCAGTAATACGGAAAGGGGGCGGGAACCGGGGGATGGAAAACCTGACCAGGCCCAGGCTCGACGCGGACCGGTGCACCGGCTGCGGGCTTTGTCTCGATGTCTGCCCTTCCGACGCGCTTGCCCTGGAAAACGGGACCATCACCCTCTCCCGCGAGGGCTGTTTCGGTTGTGATCACTGCGCCGCCGTGTGCCCCGCAGGGGCCATCACCATCGATTCCGTCAGTACGGGAAACCTGACGCTTGCCACGGTAGAGACGGGCGGTCGTTGGCTCCCCTTCGGGGAGTTCGACACCGCCCTTCTTGTCCGTCTTCTCTATTCGCGCCGATCCTGCCGATCGTTTACGGAAGAGCCCGTCGAGAAGGCCGTCCTGGAGGATCTCGCCCGGATCGGCACGATGGCCCCCTCGGGAACCAACAGCCAGCGCTGGAGCTTCACGATCGTTCCCTCCCGGCAGGCCCTGCTCGACTACGGCCAGTTGATCGGCCGATTCTACGAGCGCCTCAACCGCCTGGCGGCAAACCCGGCGGCCCGCCTCTTCTCGCGCCTCTTCATGCGGGACAGGCTGGGCCACTACTACCGGCGCTACCACGCCCAGGTGGAGGACGCCCTGCGGCAGTTCAGTCAGGCCGGGCGCGACAAGCTCTTCCATGGCGCCACGGCGGCGATCCTCGTCGGGACGGAGCCGGGCGCCTCGTGCCCGCGGGAAGACGCCCTGCTGGCCGCCCAGAACATCACGCTCGCCGCTCACGCCATGGGCATCGGGACGTGCCTCATCGGCTTTGCCGTCGAGGCCATGCGCCGCGACCGCTCCATCCAGCGCTCCCTGGGCATCCCCGGAACGGAGGACATCCATACCGTCATCGCCCTGGGAAAGCCTGCCGTCGCCTACCTCCGGCCCGCGGGGCGCAAGCCCGCCAAGATCCGGTATGCCTTCCCGTCCAAAACATGATAAGCTGAAACAGCTCGAAGAAAGGTCATTGCGAGCCGAGCCTATAGAGCTCATTTCTTTAGTCTCCCTCTCCCTATGGGAGACTCTGTCCATAATCTCCCTCTCCCTTGAGGGGAGAGGAAGAGTAAGGTATTGGTTATTTACAGGCGT
>DIFQ01000051.1 GCA_002419215.1 Syntrophaceae bacterium UBA5744 | reverse complement strand
CGGCCTTCACGGCCGACTGGGCGCCGGAGACGCCCGCCGCGGCCTTCCTGTAGCGGGCCTCGGCCGCGTCGTACTGGGCCTTTGTCGTGTACTCCTGGCTGACCAGCTCCTTTTCCCTCTCATAGGAGACCTTTGCGTCCTCCAGCTCCGCGCGGGCCTGGGCCAGGCCGTAACGGGAAACGCTCACGTTCGCCTGGGCCTGCTGCCGGGCCGCGGCAGCGTCGGCGCCTTCGAGCCTCGCGATGATGTCCCCCTTTTTCACGCGGCTTCCCTCCTCGACGCTGATCTCCAGGAGCTGGGCCGTGATCTTCGAGGCGACGGCGGCCTTGCGCTGGGGCACCACATAGCCGCTGGCGTTGAGAAGCGTGAAGGACTGGGAGGGGTAGGTCTGGCTCACGGTGGCCACTTCCACCGACTCGGCGGGGGTGAAGATGCCCATCCAGTACAGGGCAGCCGCCAGCACGATCAGGGCCGCGGCGCCGATGATGAGCATCGGCCGCTTTCGCCGGATCGTCTGAACGGTTTTCGCGGTCTTGTCGATCTTGAGACGGGAGAGGTCGTCAGCTGCCATGGGGCCGTTCTTTCGTCGGTTGATATGAAAAAACCGGCTGAAACCGGTCTTCCGCCCCTGGACGGATCGTAGAAAAAATCCGGGGCTCATCGAACTATAAAATACCTTCTCTCCCTGATTTGTCAACAGGATTGAAGAGAAGGCCCGCCTGCCGGCCGGGGCAGTTTTTCGTTGAAGTCCGGGCCTATCGGTACTATGATGAATTGCAACGCGCAGGAAATCCAAGAGAGGAGGCGTGGACATGCTTGTCAAAGTGCTTATCAAACGCAAGGTCACGCAGGAAAAAGAAGCGGCTCTTCTGGATCTCATCACGCAACTCCGAACGCTCGCGTCCCGTCAGCCGGGCTACATCTCCGGCGAGACGCTGCGCAGCGCCGACAACCCCGAAGAGTATCTCGTCATCAGCACCTGGCAGACAATCGACGACTGGAAAAAGTGGTTCGGGAGCAAGGAACGCGCTGCGGTCCAGGAAAAGATCGACAAGATCCTGGGCAAGAAAACCGGGTACGAAGTATTTCAGTATCCCGAAAAATCGGTTTCCCTGCGCAGCTTCAAAGGCTACGAGGGGGGTTGATCCCCGGACCATGGGACGTCCATCGCAAGAGACTGCGGCAATCTTCCCCCGGCGCCTGGCAGAGGGTCTCTGGGTCCTGGGCAATTCCTTTTTCAACCTCTATCTCGTCCGGGGGAAGGCGGCGTCGGCACTCGTCGACACGGGGATTTCCGCCGTGGCCGACGAGGTCATCGGCCAGATGGAGAAGCTCGACGTCAAGCCCGACACCCTCATTGTCACCCACCCGCACCCCGATCACATCAACGGGCTCGATGCCCTGAGGGAACGCTACCCCGAAGCCCGCGTGGTCATCGGACCGGGCGCCCGGGAATTCCTGGCCCACCCCAGGACAGCGGCGGCCCTCGTGGCCGAGGACCGCTTCATGACGGAGTTTCTCGAATCGCGGGGGCACCGGCCCGGCCGTCCCCCCATCGGTCGCCCTCCCTCCATGAACGGCGCCGAGGTCGCCGGCGACAACGAAACGATTGACCTGGGCGGGTTGACGCTCCGGATCCTTCATGTCGGAGGCCATGCCATCGGCAACATCCTCGTCCACGTCCCGGAGATCCAGGCGCTCATGGCTGCCGACAGCCTGGGTTTCCGCATCCCCAGCATCGGGTTCTTCCCGATCTTCTTCACGGGGTACGCGGACTACATGGCCGCAATCGACCGGCTGGAAGCCCTGGAGCCTCGAATCCTCTGCCTGGCCCACCAGGGTCCGCTTGTGGGTGAAGACGCCCGGAAGGCCTTCGAAGAAGCCCGCGAGGCTGCCCGATCCCTCTGCGAGGAGATCCGAAACGACCCCCGCGACGAGGACGCCATCATCAAAGAACTCTATCCGCGGTTCTACCGCGACGAGCTGGCCCTCTACACCTCCGACAATATCATCGGCGGCTGCCGCCTCGTGATCCGGCGCAGCCGGGCATGAATCCGGTCTATCTCGTCTGTTTCGTCTATTTCGTCTGTTTGGTCAGGCCGCAGCCGGAATGGGGCATTGGTCGTCCGGAATTCGGACTATGCTTCCGCCTATTCACTCAGACACTTAAACACTCAGGCACTCAGGCACTTTTTTCGCTTTCTGGGGTGACTGGATGTAGGTCCCCCCGGGTGGTGCGGCCCGGGGGGAGTTGGGAAGGAAGGAGAAGATTGAAACGCTGTCAGCCGGATCCGGGGTTGAAGCGGGCCGGGTCCGTCCGGGAGGGGAATCCCCGGTTCCCGTGACCGCCCGGCGCCGGTTCCAACCGGTGTCCTCACTCCCATTATCGGCAAAACAGCGGCAATCCTTTAGCGGCTGCGGCCCGCAGATATATTCGTCCACATGGAGAAGGTAAGAGGGTGAGAGGGTAAGAACGTGGGATGAGTCGGCGGCCAAACTCATGCTCCGGGCTTCTCCAACCTTCTCACCTTCAGACCCTCTTACCCTCTGTCAGGAAAGGCGTCTTGAACTCAGGCATTTTTGAACAGCCGAGATATGAGACCAGCAGGCCTCTGACCGGCTCGCATGCAATCCATGAAGGAGGTACGGCGCCATGCTCAAGGCCAGCGATATCATGACAAAAAACGTGGTCACCGTCACACCCGAGACGGAGATCACGCAGGCGGCAAAGCTGCTCCTTGAAAACCACTTCAACGGGCTGCCCGTTGTCGACGAAAGCGGCAGGCTCATCGGGATCATCTGCCAGGACGATCTCATCGTTCAGCAGAAACGGCTCCCCCTGCCCTCCCTGTTCACCTTTTTCGACGGTCTCATTCCCCTGACTTCCTACCGGAGCCTGGAGAAAGAGGTGGAAAAGATCGTCGCCACAACCGTATCCCATGCCATGACGACGGACCCGATCACCATCGACCCCGATGCGAACCTGGAGGACATCGCCACTCTCATGGTCAACAACAACATCCATACCCTGCCGGTGCTGGATCGCGGCCGCCTCGTGGGCGTGATCGGCAAGGAGGATGTCCTGCGGACGCTCATGCCCTCGGACAAACAGGGTTGAGAACCCAAACACCCGTCCACGAAATTTTTTCTTTTTTCCCCTTGTCTTTTCCGAAATCGTGGCTTATATTTTATTCAAAATGTTCCGCATAGAGGAATTATTTCCCATATTGTAGGACAAAAACGGGCATCCCTGTAGGCGTATGTCTGATGGGAAAATCAGAGTTGCTCCGATATTTTTTGCCCGTTTCATCGGGTATAAACGTCACGAATCAAGCGATCAACCCGATCGCCGCTCTTGACATGAAATGAAGCCTTCCGGCTGAACTGGAATTCTCTCTGTCATCTACCTCTCTCCTATTCGTTCATGGGGGGTTCAATGAAGATCCCCCCATGAATGAATACCAAGAGACAGGGAATGGAACCGGGCAAGGCGGATCACGGGAAAACAACGTTCTCCGGAACGACAACGTACTCTCTCTGTCATCTACCTCTCTCCTATTCGTTCATGGGGGGGGCAACGAAGCCCCCCCATGAATGAATACCACGCGACAGGGAACGGAACCGGGCAGGGCGGATCACTGGAAAACAACGTTCTCCGGAACGACAACGTACTCTCTCTATCATCTACCTCTCTCCTATTCGTTCGTGGAGGGGATCAACGGCGCTCTCCTCCATGAATGACGCCATTATCGAAATTTTTAGGTATACCCCTTTCAACGGCTTGTCTCCAACGAGGCAAGCCTTTTATATTATTAAAATCCCGCGCACCGGGGATTTCTCCGCCTTCTCGCGCTTCCCCGCGGCAACGTTCGACAGGCCCGCGTCAGGCGCTGCGGGGCATGCGCGTGCCATCGTTCCAACCCTCATGTCGAAGCAGGTCCCGCACTCGACCGGCAATCGCACTCTGCCCCGTTCTCTTTTAACCCCTTGAATGGATTTCTAAAATACGATATCGTGCCTGCAGTGCGTCTTCCCGGCCGGAGTATCCCTTCCCCGGCCGGAAGAGAAACCGTCAGGAAGCGGCATAGACGGCCCGGGCTTTCCCGGCCCGAAGGCCCATGGCAAGACCAGGGGGGTTCCCATGGAAAAACAAGATCCGGAAGATCTCCGCAACTACCTCCGGCCGACGTTCTTCATCGACTCCGACTCCCCGGCGGTGATCGACTTTGCCCGGGCCCATGCAAAGGGCGAAGCGCCGAAGGACAAGGCCGTCAGCCTCTTCCGGGCCGTCCGCGACGAGATCCTCTACGACCCATACAACATCCGGCTCGTCCGGGAAGAGTACAAGGCGAGCGTTATCCTCGGCAGGGGCAGGGGGTACTGCGTGGCGAAGGCCATCGCCCTGGCCGCGGTCGCCCGTGCGTCGGGGATTGCGTCGCGGGTCGGGTTTGCCGACGTCAAAAACCACCTGAGCACGGAGCGACTCCGGAAGCTGATGAAGACCGATGTTTTCATCTTTCACGGGTACACGGAGCTGTTCCTGGAGGGCCGCTGGTTCAAGGTCACGCCGACGTTCAACATGAGCCTCTGCGAGAAATTCGGCGTCAGGCCCCTGGAATTCGACGGCACGTCGGATTGCCTCTTTCACGAGTACGACAGCCGCGGGCACAGGCACATGCAGTACATGCACGACCACGGGGCCTTTGCGGATGTGCCCTTCGACAGGATCGTCGACGAGTTGCAGCGGAACTACCCCGAGTTCTTCCCCCGGGGCGGGGCCGTCGTCGGCGGCGATTTCGCCCGTGAAGCCCTGAAAGAAGCGGGCGGCTCCGGGGAGAACCGCTGATCGGGCGGCAGGCTGTCTGCCGGCGGTTCGGCGCGAGGCAGGGATATACGACGCCATGTTGTCCGTCATCTTCTACTTTCAATTCCACCTTCCTTTCCTGCTCCATCCCGAACGGGACCAGTTCCTGTGGGACGAGAGGAACCGGGAGGTCTTCACGGAAAAGGCCCGGGACTGCTACCTTCCCGCCATCCGGACCCTGACGTCGCTTGTCGCGAAACGGCCCGAGCTCAAGCTCACCGTGGGCCTGTCCGGCACGTTCCTGGATCAGGCGGAACTCTACCAGAGCGGGGTCATCAAGGCCCTGCAGGACCTCCTCGACGCGGGCCGGGAAGGCGAGCGTGTAGAGGTTCTCGACGAGACGCACTATCACTCCCTGGCAAGCCTCTTCGAGGATCCCCGCAAGCAGGAATTCCGGGACCAGGTCTCCCTGCACCGGGACCGGCTGGCCAGGCATTTCGGGACCCGCCCCACGTCCTTCTGCAACACGGACCTGATCTTCAACAACGAAATCGCCTCCGTGGTCTCCGACATGGGGTACACGGCGATGCTCGCCGAGGCGGCACAACCCGGCGCCGAGAGCGGGACCGTGTACCGGGCGCCGGCGGCGGAGCTGCTCGTCATCCCGCGAAACCGTAAGCTGAGCGACGACATCCAGCTCCGGTTCGCGAAGAGCTCCCTCACGCCCCGCCGTTACCTGGAGCGCATCGCACAGGGCGCAGAGGGGGTCGTGCTCCTGGGGTACAACCTCGAGCACATGGGCATGACGGGCCCGGAGAGCGAGGCGATCCACGACTTCTGGACAGGTGTCGCCGAGGCGCTGCCGGAGTTTCCGGGCATCGAGATCACCACCCCCGCCGAGCTGGCCCGGCGTCACCGGGACACCGTTTGCCCGGTTCTCGACATCCCCGCGCCGGCCGGCGCCGACCGCGCCGGGATGGAGCGGCAGACGGGCGGCTG
>DIFQ01000002.1 GCA_002419215.1 Syntrophaceae bacterium UBA5744 | reverse complement strand
GGCCGGGCGGCTCGAGGCGCGTGTGGCCTTTTTCAGCACGACGTCTCAACCCGCCGAGGGCATGGGCCTGCGGGAAAACAGGCTCACGTACCGGGCCGGGGGCAGGGAGATCGAAACCTATCCGGCTTCCATGATCCGGATCCCCGGGCGCCACAACGTGGAGAACGTCATGGCCGCCGTCATGGCGGCACGATATGCCGGCTGCACGCCCGGCGCGATCGTCGAGGCCGTGGAGAGCTTCACGGGGCTCGCCCACCGCATCGAGCCGGCCGGCGAGAAAGGCGGGGTGGCTTTCTACGACGACTCGAAGGGGACGAACGTGAGCGCCGTGGCGAGGGCCCTGGAGGCCTTCGAGGCGCCCGTCATCCTGCTGATGGGCGGCCGCGACAAGAACGGGGACTTCGAGACCCTGGAGCCGTTCATCCGCAGGCACGTCAAGGAGATCGTGCTCTTCGGCGAGGCCCGCGAGCGGATCGGGGCCCGGATCGGCGGCATCGTGGAGACGCAGTCGGCCCCGACGATGAGCGAGGCGGTGCAGAGAGCCTGGGAGCATGCCGTGCCCGGCGACGTGGTGCTGCTCTCGCCCGGCTGCGCAAGCTTCGACGAGTTCCGCAGTTACGCCCACCGGGGCGAGGTGTTCAAGGAGACCGTAACCCGTCTCAGAGACCGCAAAACCGAAGCGCAGAGGAATTGAGCAAGCTTATGGCCGAAACACCTGCAAGGGGAAGACGACCCGACTTCATCCTGTTTTTCATCGTGCTGGTGCTCATCGCCTTCGGCACCGTGATGATCTACAGCTCCAGTTACATGCTCGCCGTGCAGAAGTACAACGGCGACGGGTACTACTTCCTCAAGAAGCAGATCCTCTTCCTGATCATGGGGCTTGCGGCCATGATCGGCCTCATGAAGATGCCCTATACGTGGCTGCGCGGGGTCGCCTACGCGGGCCTGGGGATCTCGATCGTCCTGCTGGTCGCGATCTTTCTGCCCGGCATCGGCGTCACGAAGGGCGGGGCGCGGCGCTGGCTCAATCTCGGGTTTTTCACCTTCCAGGTGGCCGAGCTCGTCAAGGTCCTCGTTGTCATCTTCCTCGCCCACTACCTGACGCGCAAATCGGCCCACATCCAGGAGTTCCTGAAGGGGTTCATCGTGCCGCTGGCCGTCGTCCTGGTGCCCGTGGCGCTCATCGTGAAGCAGCCCGACTTCGGCTCGGCCGTGCTGATCATGGCCGTGGCCCTGTCGGTTCTCTACATCGCCGGCGCGCGGTTCCGCTACCTCGCCGCCTCCATGCTGGCCCTCGTCCCCGTGGCGGTGACCCTCGTCATGATGAAGGGTTACCGCATGGACCGCTGGACCACCTTCCTGGACCCCTGGAAGGACCCCCAGCACAAGGGGTTCCAGATCATCCAGTCCTTCCTGTCTTTCGGGTCGGGGGGGCCTTTCGGCGTGGGGCTGGGCGACGGGATGCAGAAGCTCTTCTACCTGCCCGAGCCGCACACGGACTTCATCCTCTCGATCATCGCCGAGGAGAGCGGCTTCATCGGGATCTGCACGGTCATCGTGCTCTTCGGCCTGTTGATCTTCAGGGGATTCGTGATCGCCTTCCGCGTCCAGGACAACTTCGGGAGCCTGCTGGCATCGGGCATCACGATCCTGCTCGCGATGGAGGCCTTCATCAATATCGCAGGCGTCATGGGGCTCATCCCCACGAAGGGCATGGCACTGCCCTTTTTGTCCTACGGGGGCACGGCGCTCATCGTGAGCTGCATGGCCGTCGGGATCCTGCTGAACCTGTCGACGTACCAGAAGTCGACCCCCAGGGGGTCCGCCACGTGAAGATCGTGATCGCGGGGGGAGGAACGGGAGGGCACCTCTTCCCGGGAGTGGCCATCGCGGAGGAGTTCCGCAGGCGCGGCACGGAAAACGAGGTTCTTTTCATCGGGACGAAGCGCGGGATCGAGGCCCGGGTGCTGCCGCAGGTCGGCTTTCCCCTGGCGACACTCGAGGTCGAGGGGATCAAGGGGCGGGGCATCGCAAGGTCGCTGGCGGCGCTGGCGAAGATCCCGCCGAGCCTGATCCAGTCGAGCCGGATCATCCGGGGCTTCAAGCCGCGCGTTGTGATCGGGGTTGGCGGCTACGCGTCGGGGCCGGCCGTGCTGGCGGCCCGCTTCATGGGTGTACCGACGGCCATTGCCGAGCAGAACGCCATCCCGGGCGAGACGAACAAGATCCTCGGGAGATTTGCGGACAGGATCTTCGTGAGCTTCCCCGAGACGGCGGGCTGGTTTCGCAAAGACCGGGTCCTCGTGACGGGAAACCCCATCCGGGCAGCCATCGCCGGGGCGCCGAAGCGGGAGAGGAAACCGGGCGGTGCCATGACGATTCTCGTGTTCGGGGGAAGCCAGGGGGCACACCGGATCAACCTGGCCGTCCTGGAGGCGCTGCCCCGCCTCGGGGACCTGAAGGGCAGGCTCCGGATCATCCACCAGACGGGAAAGGACGACGTGGAGGCCGTGACACAGGGATACCGCGATCAGGCGATGGAGGCGAAGGTGCTGCCCTTCATCACGGACATGGCCGCAGCCTACGGGGAGGCAGACCTGCTCGTCTGCCGGGCGGGGGCCACGTCGATCGCGGAGATCACGGCAAGCGGCAAGGCGGCGATATTCATCCCCTTCCCCTTTGCCGTGAACGACCACCAGACGAAAAACGCCGAACTCCTTGTCAACAGGGGTGCAGCCGCGATGATCCCCGAAAGGGACCTCACGGGGGAAAGCCTCTCGGGGCTCATCCGGCGGCTTGCACAGGACCCGGGGAAGATCGAGGAGATGGAGCGGAAGGCCGCAGGCCTCGGAAACGCCCGGGCCGCGGCGGACATCGTGGACGAATGCATGGCGCTCCTGGCGGAGCGCCGGTGACCAGTGACCAGTGATCGGTGACCAGTGAAAGAAATGCAAAACGGAATCAGAAGAGACTTGATGAAGCGAAAAGTCCAGCGGATCCACTTCGTGGGGATCGGGGGGATCGGCATGAGCGGGATCGCGGAGGTTCTCCTCAACCTGGGCTACTCGATCAGCGGCTCCGACCTGATGGAATCGGACACCACGCAGCGGCTCTCCTCGATGGGAGCCCGCATCCATTACGGCCACCGGGAATCCAACCTGGAGACGGCCGACGTGGTGGTCACCTCCACGGCCGTGAAGGCCGACAACCCCGAAGTCCTGGAGGCCCACCGGCGCAACATCCCCGTCATCCCCCGGGCCGAAATGCTGGCGGAGCTTCTCAAGATGAAGTTCTCCGTCGCCGTGTCCGGCATGCACGGCAAGACGACGACGACCTCCATGGTCTCGACGATCCTCGCCCACGGGGGCCTCGACCCCACCATGGTCATCGGCGGGAAGCTCTCGTCGATCGGCAGCAACGCGAGGCTGGGCGACGGCGAAGTCATCGTGGCCGAAGCCGACGAGAGCGACGGCTCCTTCCTGAAGCTCTCGCCCACGATCGCCGTGATCACGAACATCGACCGCGAGCACCTGGACTACTACCGGGACATCGACGACATCAAGGAGGCCTTCGTCCGCTTCGCCAACATCGTGCCCTTCTACGGGGTGACGATCCTGTGCATCGACGATGCGCACGTCAAGGAGATCTTCCCGCAGATCAAGCGCAAGACGCTCACCTACGGGGTTTCCGACGGGGCCGACTACCAGGCGAAAAACATCTCCCTCGAGGGCCCCCTGTCGCGCTACACGCTCTACCACAAGGGGGTTCGCCTGGGCGAGATCACGCTGAACGTGCCGGGCCTGTTCAACGTGCTCAACTCCATGGCGGCCTTCGCCGTGGCCCGGGAGCTCGATCTGGAGTTCGCGGCGATCCGGGACGGGCTTGCCGCCTACCACGGCGTGCAGCGCCGCCTCGAGGTGAAGGGCGAGGTGAACGGAATCACCGTCGTCGATGACTACGGCCACCACCCCACGGAGATCCTGGCCACGCTGAAAGCGGCCAGGCAGCTCTGGAAGGGGCGCCTGATCGTCGTCTTCCAGCCGCACCGCTACACGCGCACGCGGGCCCTGTACAAGGAGTTCCTCACGTGCTTCCCCGACGCGGATCGGCTCATCCTCATGGACATCTACCCCGCGAGCGAGTCGCCCATCGAGGGCGTGACGTCCTTCAACCTCTTCAAGGGTATCGAGGCCGTGGGGCACAAGAACACGACGTACATCCCGTCCGCCGACGGGATCGTGAACCACCTCCTCGAAACGGCGCGTCCCGGCGATGTGATCATCACGCAGGGCGCCGGCAGCGTCTGGAAGGTGGGGACGGAGTTTCTGAAAAAGGCCAAGGAGGAGAAGGCAAGCCGCTGAGGCGGGCGGGGTGACCCCTCCACACCACCCCTCGGCGGCTGCCATCCCTTTCTGAAAAGACGGAAGTTAGGAGGTTAGGAAGAGCAGAAGAGCGGACACAGAGAAAAGAAAAAATCTTTGCCGCGCTTCCTCACTTCCGCTCTTCCTCACTTCACTGCCGAAACGGCGAAGGCTGTCATGAAGCGCACGACGGAATGGAAACGGAAGCTGATGGAGCTGGCGACAGGCACGGTGCTCTTCGACGAGTGCATGGACCGCCACACCTCCATCGGCGTGGGGGGAAGGGCCGACGCGCTCGTTTCCCCGGAGAGCGTGGCCGAGCTGGGCAGGATCGTCGCCTTCCTGCGTGCCGAAGGGATCGCCGTCTTCTTCGTGGGCAACGGCACCAACCTCATCGTCCGCGACGACGGGTTTCGCGGCGTCATCGTCTCCACGAAGGGCCTTCGGGCAGTCCGCGTCGAGGACCGCGGGCAGGACCGCGCGGCGATTCTCGCCGAGGCGGGCGCATCGCTTGCCGAGGTGGTGGCCCTCACGGCGAAAGAGGCGCTTGCGGGCATGGAGTTCTGCGCCGGCATCCCCGGCAGCGTCGGGGGCGGCATCCGGATGAACGCCGGGGCCTGGGGCAGCGAGTTGAAGGACGTCATCGAGTCCGTGGACCTCCTCAACGGCGGGGGGAACATCATGTCCTGCAAGCGGGAGGCCCTGCAGTTTCAGTACCGCGACCTGGCCCTGCCCGAGGGAGCCTGTGTCGCCGGCGGCGTCTTCGTGCTTGCCCGCGGCAATCGCGAGGCCGTCGAGGGGCGCATCCGGGAAATCCTTCGAACCCGCACGGGGAAGCACCCGCTCCAGTATCGCAGCGCCGGCTCCATCTTCAAGAACCCGAAGGGCATGCCCGCGGGGAAAATCATCGACGAGGCGGGCCTCAAGGGGGCACGGATCGGCGGGGCCCAGGTCTCGGAAATGCACGGCAATTTCATCGTGAACCTCGGAAGCGCCACGGCAAGGGATATTATCGGGCTCATCGAGCTCGTGCAAAAGAAGGTCCTCGAGACGAAGGGCATCGCCCTGGAGCCCGAGGTGAAAATCATCGGGGAGGAGTGAGTTGAGACGATCCTTCCGCTCATCGGTTGAAACACGGCTGAACCGGACGCGCCGGCGCTCGAGGAGGATCCTCGTCGAGATCGGCAAGACGGTTCTCCTGATGACCTGCGTGGTCGTGATCGCCTCGCTGCTCATCTTCGCCTACAACTTCGTCATCGTGTCGCCCTACTTCCAGATGAAGGAAACGCTGGTGAAGGGCACCGAAAGGCTCCCGAGCGACGTGGTCATCGAACTGACGGGGCTCAAGCCCTCGCAGAACATCCTCATGACCAACCTGGGCGCCGTGGCCAGGAAGGTCAAGACGAACCCCTGGGTGAAGGAGGTCTCCGTGAGGCGGGATTTCCCCGACCGGCTCGTCATCGAGGTCACGGAGCGCAAACCCGTGGCCCTCATCGAGCGGGGAGACGGCCTGTACTTCATCGAACGCGACGGCACGACCTTCGAGAAGATCGCGAGCGGCGAGAAGACGGATCTGCCCGTGCTGACGGGATTCTACCGGAAGGGAGAGGAAAACCGGGAGATGATCCTCAAGTCGCTCGAACTGCTCGACTTCATGGCTTCCTACACGGAGGTCCCCGAGATCCGCAACATCTCGGAGGTCCACGGGGACGATCTGTTCGGGCTTTCGCTCTTTGCCGAGGGGCTCTGCCTCAAGCTCGGCTTCGGCGACTACGACTCGAAGCTCAGGCGCATGAAGCCCGTGCTGGCCGACCTGGCGAGGCGCAATCTCTCGGGGTATTTCATCATCGATCTCAACAATCCCGGCAAGGTGACGGTACAGCATCGCGATTTCCGGGTGCCGGTCAAGGTGTCGGGGGGAGTGAGGGCATAGAAGAAGAAGGTGAGAAGCTGGGAAGGTGAGAACGTTGGAGAACCTTTCAGCTGGCGGGCAGCCGGCGGGCGATTCGGATAGCTGAGAACAGCGAATGCAGGCTTTGGATGGAAACAGGCTGTCGGCATTCACAGGAGTGAAGGAATGGCGAAGAAAATCAACATCGTGACGGGCCTCGACATCGGGACAACGAAGGTGACGGCCGTCGTGGCCGAGCTGACCAACACCGGCATCGACATCATCGGGCTGGGCTGCGCTCCCACGGAGGGGCTGCGCAAGGGGGTCGTCGTCAATATCGAGAGCACCATCGAATCCATCAAGAAGGCCGTCGAGGAAGCCGAGTTCATGTCCGGCGTCGAGGTGAGCTCCGTCTTCACGGGGGTCTCCGGCAGCCACATCAAGAGCATGAACAGCCACGGCATCGTCGCCGTCCAGGGCCGCGAGGTCGAGGAGATGGACGTGCGGCGCGCCATCGACGCCGCCAGGGCCATCAGCATCCCGCTGGATCGGGAGATCCTGCACGTGCTGCCCCAGCACTACATCGTCGACGAGCAGGAAGGGGTCAAGAACCCCGTGGGGATGGCGGGCGTGCGGCTCGAGGCGAAGGTCCACATCGTGACGGGGGCCACGGCCTCGACGCAGAACATCATCAAGAGCGTAAACCGCGTGGGCCTCGACATCGACGAGATCATCCTGGAGCAGCTCGCCACGGCCGAGGCCGTCCTGTCCGCCGACGAGAAGGAACTCGGCGTGGCGCTCGTGGACATCGGCGGCGGAACGACGGACATCGCCATCTACCGCGAGGGGAGCATCAAGCACACGGCCGTCCTGCCCATCGGCGGCAATTACCTGACAAACGACATCTCCATCGGGCTTCGGACCCCGGTCATCGAGGCCGAGAAGATGAAGCTCAAGTTCGGCTGCGCGAACACCTTCATGATCCCCCAGAGCGACACGATCGAGGTGCCCAGCGTGGGCGGGAGGGAGGCCCGGAGGGTTTCCCGGCAGATCCTGGGGGAGATCATCGAACCTCGGATGGAGGAGATCTTCTCGCTCGTCAACAAGGAATTCGTCAAGGCGGGTTACGAGGATCACCTCACGGCGGGCATCGTTCTCACGGGGGGCACGGCGCTTCTGTCCGGCATCACGGAGCTTGCCGAGCGGGTCTTCCAGATGCCCGTCCGGAAGGGGCTCCCCATGGGAGTCAGCGGGCTCACGGATGTCGTGAACAGCCCGCTTCATGCCACGGCCGTGGGGCTCGTGGTTTACGGAAGCAGGCGGGTGTCGCGGCGCGGCACCCGTCGCAGCGGCGGATGGTGGGGACGCACCACCAAGAAAATTCAAAAGTGGTTTTCCGAATTCTTTTAACGGGAGGAAGACGTATGTTTGAACTACTCGATGGAGGGACGGCGTCCAGCGGGACGGCCCGGATCAAGGTGGTCGGCATCGGCGGAGGCGGCGGAAACGCCCTGAACACCATGATCAACTGCAACCTGCAGGGGGTCGATTTCATCGCGGCCAACACGGATGCCCAGGCCCTGCGGTCATCCCTTGCGACCGCGAAGGTCCAGCTGGGAGGCGACGTGACCCGGGGACTCGGGGCCGGCTCCGACCCCGAGGTCGGAAAGCGCGCGGCCATCGAAACGATGGACTCCATGAGAGCGGCCCTCTCCGGCGCGGACATGGTCTTCATCACGTGCGGCCTGGGCGGCGGCACGGGAACGGGCGGGGCGCCCATCGTGGCCGAGATCGCCAAGAGCATGGGGGCGCTCACGGTGGCCGTCGTCACCAAGCCCTTCCTCTTCGAGGGGAAGAAGCGCGAGCGGCAGGCCGAAGAGGGGCTGGCGGAGCTCAAGAAGATCGTCGACACCCTCATCGTGATCCCCAACCAGCGCCTCCTCAGCGTGGGCGGCAAGACGATGTCGCTGCTCGAGGCCTTCAAGAGGGCCGACGAGATCCTCTACCATGCCGTGAAGGGCATCTCGGACCTCATCATGGTGCCCGGCCTCATCAACCTGGACTTCGCCGACGTGCGCAGCATCATGAGCGAGATGGGGCTTGCCCTCATGGGAACGGGGATCGCCAGCGGAGAGAACCGCGCCGTCGAGGCGGCCCAGCGGGCCATCTCTTCGCCCCTGCTGGAGGACAATTCCATCCAGGGCGCCCGCGGCGTGCTCCTCAACATCACGGCGGGACCCGACATCACCCTCTTCGAGGTGAGCGAGGCCTCCACCCTGATCCAGGGCGAGGCCGACGAGGAGGCCAACATCATCTTCGGCACCGTCATCGACGAGACCATGGGGGACGAGATCCGGATCACCGTCATCGCCACCGGCTTCGAGCAGGGCGGCAAGAAGAGACAGAGCGCCCCCAACGTGTCGCACCTGAGCAGCTACCGCCAGCGCGAGGACCTGAGCACGCCGGCGTTCATGCGCAAGGACAAGGACAAGGCGCCCCTGGCGACCCAGGCCGTCATCAAGATGGGGGCGGACGACGACGAGGACTCGAACCTCGAAATTCCCACGTTCCTGAGGAAGCAGGCCGATTAGGATGACCGGGAGGCTGAAAGAGAGCAACCCCTCCCTCCTTTCGAAAGAAGAAGGCGCTGTAAGAACGCCCTGGCGCGACAGGCTCCGCATCTGCCTGGCCTACCCCAGTCCGTACCGGACGGGCATGTCGAACCTGGGCTTCCAGACACTCTATGCCCTTTTCAACGGTACCCCCTCTTTCCTCTGTGAAAGAGTCTTCCTTCCGGATCCCGGGGATGAAGCGTCCTTCTCCCCGGGATCCCCTCCCCTTGTCAGCCTGGAATCGGGGCGTCCCCTTCGCGATTTCGATATCGTCGCCTTCTCCGTCGCCTTCGAGAACGACTACCCGAATATTCTGAAAATGCTCGAGAGGGGACGCATCCCGCTTGTCGCCGCGGCGCGCAAAGAAGGGGATCCCCTCGTGATCGGAGGCGGGATCTCTCTCATCCTGAACCCCGAGCCGCTGGCCCCCTTTTTCGATCTCTTCCTGCTGGGGGAGGCCGAGGAGATGGCGCCGGAATTCCTCGAGCGATACCGGGCGCTGCGCGCAGGCAGCGTGACACGCGACGAGATCCTCGCCCGGCTGCAGCGCGACATCGAGGGGGCCTACGCCCCGAAATGCTACCGCGTGGACTACGGGCCCGGGCAGCGAATCGCCTCCTTCCGTCCCGTCGACCCGAGCTACCCGGCGAAGATCCGGGTACGGCACGCCAAGGACTTGAGCGCCTTTCGGACGCACCAGGTAATCACCACCCCTCACACGGAGTTTGCCGACATGTTTCTCGCCGAGGTGAGCCGGGGCTGCTTCCGGGGGTGCCGCTTCTGCCCCGCGGGGTTCGTCTACCGGCCGGCCCGGTTCCGCACCCTTGCGGCGCTCGAGCCTTCCCTGGAGGAAGGGCTCCGGAGGAAGGGGCGCGTGGGGCTGCTCGGCACGGCCGTCTCCGACCACCCTCAGCTTGCGGAGATCTGCCGTCAGGTCCTCGGCGCAAAGGGCTCCTTCTCCATCGGGTCGCTCCGGATCGACAGGATTTCGAACGACCTGGCGGGGCTGCTGGCCGACTCCGGCGTGGAGATGGTCTCGCTTGCCCCCGAGGCGGGCTCCCAGAGGCTTCGCGACGTAATCCGCAAAGGGGTCTCGGAGGAGCAGATCTTCCGGGCTGCGGAGCATCTCATCGAAAACGGCATCGTGAATCTGCGGCTCTACTTCATGGTGGGGCTCCCCACGGAACAGGACGAGGACATCGACGCAATCATCGATCTGACCCGGAGGATCGGCCACCACGCCGTCAAGACCTCGAAGGGCACCCGACGCTTCCGGCGGATCACCCTGAGCGTGAACCAGTTCATCCCCAAACCCGCAACCCCCTTCCAGTGGCTCCCGCTGGCCGACGCCGCCGCCGTGCGAAAGAAGATCCAGAAGATCAAGCGGGCATTCGGGAAAGAGCGCTCCGTGAGCGTCATCCACGACCTGCCGAAGTGGAACTACGTCCAGGCGCTTCTCTCGCTGGGCGACCGCCTCGTCGGCGAAATCCTGCTGGCCGTTCATGCCAACGGCGGCAACTGGCCCCAGGCCCTCAAGGGGGTCAACGTCAACGCCGACTACTACGTCTACCGCGAGAAAGACCCCGCCGAGTTTCTCCCCTGGGACTTCATCGACCACGGCGTGAGCCGGGAGTTCCTCCTGGAGGAGTACCGGAAGGCGATGGATCAGGGAAGAAGTTAAGAGGGTTTGAGGGTAAGAAGGTTGGAGAACAGGTTCCGCTGTTGACGAAGGCGCACGTTCGGCACTATAGTACACGTGATTAATACTGGAAGGGAAAGCCCATGGACAAGGATGCCCTCTACTTCGCCTACTCGTCCGACATCAACGAGAAAAGCCTGACCAGGTGGTGCTCCAGGAACGGGTACGACTACCCGATGAAGGGCAAGGTGGCCAATGCCTGGCTGCCCGATCACGAGCTCATCTTCAACTACCGGGAGCGGGAAAACCGGGGGCGCGTCTCGAACATCCGGCGGCGATTCGGCCAGGCCATGCCCGGCGTTCTCTTCGAGGTGAAGCACGACGGCTGGACGGCCATCGAGGCCAAGAAACTCGTGCCCCGCTGCTACCGTCCCTTCGAGACGATCGTCCTCACCGAGGACGGCCGGGAGAGGGAGGCCGTAGCCTACCGGGTCTTCGCCGACCGCATCGCCGGGACCTTTTACCCGCCGAGGCTGGACTACGCCGCGGCCCTGAGGGACGGGCTGCTCGCCCACGGGCTCGACGACCGGATGCTCACGGCCGTCGCCGCGGGACGGGAAGCCCCATGGACGGTCGACCACATCTTCGTCTACGGGACCCTGATGAAAGGCTTTGCCAGGCACCACCTGCTCGAGGCCTGGGCACATCCCATGACCCGCGAGGAGGCCCGCGCGCCGGGGATCCTCTTCGATTCCCGAAAGGGGTATCCCTGCCTGGTTCCGGCCAAAAAGGAGGGACAGGTCGTGAAGGGCGAACTGTACCGCCTCAGGGACAACCGCCAGGCTTTCGAGATGCTCGACATCGTCGAGGACTTCCGGGGCTACGGGGACGGCCGCTCCGAGTTCCGGCGGGCCCTTCTCCGCGCGGAAACGCCTCGAGGACAGGGCACGCTGGCCTGGGCATATCTCTACAACAGGCAGACGGCGAAGCTGGACGTCATCGAGTCGGGAGACTGGAAAAGCAGGCCGTTCCTGACGTAGAACGAAAGACGGGGGCGCGCCGGGCAGATCTCTCGTCCGGCCGCTTTACGAAGAAAGGTTGAGACCCCCTGTAACGGGCAACACCCCGACGGGGGGCAAACCCGGCCGGGGTGCGCTTTCGAAGCGTTATGCGACTGGCGATGGGGTTTTTACGTTTCCTGGAACCGATACCAGAGGAATACCGCGCCGCAGAAGATGACCAAGGCTAACATGGGGTGACCAACGAACTCGTCGAGCTTGCCGAAGGCAGATCCAAGGCAGATCATGATCACGGAGACAACGAACAGAAGTTCGACGAGAACCTTTACGGGAGAGGGAAACCTGTTATGCATCGCACACCTCCCTGTGTCGTTATGTCTCTTCACCCTCTGACCACTGCAAGAAAGGTGCCTCAGCTAAGCTTGATCCTTTTTTGTGTCTTTGTGCTTCTCTTTTTTTCCCTTGACCCTCGCTGTCACTGACAACCAGGCCTGGCGACCATTTCGAGGGACTCATGAAAAGGTCTTATTCGGGCGTCAGCATCCCTCTCTACTACAAAAAATGTAGTCGGTTCTCCATCCGATGTAAAGACCCCGCAGGGAAAATGCCCCTTGATCGGATTTCAGCATCGAGACCGGAGAGAAATGCGTGACAGCAGGTGACGAACGGATGAAGAAGAAGGAAAACGATACGGTCAAGGGGTAGAGCACGCTCTGATTAATTTTTACGTTTAATTGCATCGCCTGTCAAATGAAAAGCCTGAACGCGCCAGCCCCGCACCCAACTGCCGGGCCGGCGCGGCATCGTAACCGGATCCATGAACAGCATCTTGATTCTATAAATTCCCGGCACGCGGGTCCTTGAAATTTTCAACCTGCAGGCTCATGTCCCGGACTTCGAAAATCACGCATCGCCGAAAGATGGAAACCCGGTTGATTTCAAGCGCTTTTTACCGGATTCTTTCACAAATCTTGCATGCGTTTTTCATGGTGATGAGGCGTCTCAACCTTTGCAGCATGGGGATCCCGGACCGGTTGCCAGGAAAGATATGAGAATAGGCCGCTACCTTGTTCTGATTATTCTCTTCGTCGGTTTCTTCATCATCTTCGGAAACCGCGGACTCCTGGATAATCAGCGTCTCAAGGAAAAACTCTCCGAGCTTCGGGCCGAGAATGCACGGATCGAGGCGGTGAACGGCGGCCTGAAGCGCGAAGTGGTGCTGATGCGCGAGGACCTCCGTTACATCGAGTCCGTGGCGCGCAACGAGCTGGGCATGGTGAAACGGGGGGATTTCATCTACCGGTTCGTGGAGACGACGGGAAAGAAGGAGGAGCCGACAACCCCGCCTCGAGCGGACGGCAGCGGGCAACCCTCGCAGGAGCCCCTCGAGGACACGGACCCCAATCCCGCCGCCCGGCCTGGCGCCTCGATTTAGCCTGTCGGGTCATGCCGCTGCGGCGTCTCTTCCTGAATTTTCTTCTCACCCCAATTCATCTGTGCTACATTCCAAACGCCCTTTTCGGTAAAGCCATCCGGCAGGGGGTGTGGCCGCTGCAACATACGTCACGGTGACAGGCTGACACCCGGATGACCTGAAAGATTGATAACCGCTTGTAGAAATGATTGCCGCCTCACGCACGGCATGTCAGACCTTCGGCAAAGGCAAGGGGGAAGGGAAAATGTCTACGAAACGCCTGCGCGTCATCCTGCTGTCCATCGTCTTCCTGTCGATCATTCCCGGCCAATCGTACAGCTTCAACGGCGACGAGCATGTTTTCGTGTCGACGAATGCCTTCCTGGTCTCCCTGACGCATGCGAAAAAGGCGAACCTGATCAGCGAGGATGAGGCGGAGCGGCTGAAGGCCTGCTTCACTGAAAATGACACGATGAATTACGGGTACCTGTCGAAGATCGTCGATGACGTGACCGACCCCTCGAAACTGATGAAGCTGTACGGTCCGGATGTAGACATCGATCACGGCGTCGATTGCGCCAGGGCAAAAGCGCTCTTGAGGGCCCGCAAGATCATGTCCATCGACAAGATCATGGCATCCAAGTACAACGAAGACCATTTCCAGGGAAAGACGCTGACGAAATTCAGGGAGTTCAATGACCTGGCCCAGCTCTACGCGATCCGGGGGAACCTGGCGTGGGCCCTGGTCCTGAATGCCTTTGCGGCACACTACCTCGAGGATTTTTTCGCCCCCGGACATGTGCTGACCCCGCGAACCGAGGTGAACAACATCAGCGCACGGGCCCTTCATGACAGCTGGGACAACGAAGGGGCCCTGATGCGCATCACGACCACCGGGAAATTGACGGATTATCTCGATATCATCAAGGAGATGAACGGCGATGCGGCAGAGGGGGTCAGGGCCCTGACCGCCCTGGACGGGAATTACCTGAGAATCTACGGCGACGGCCTGCTGAGGAAAACACCGGGACAAAAGGAGCTCATGATCGCGGAGGTGGCAAAGACGATCACCGCCGTGTTCAATGCCTATAAGACGCATACCGTGTCCAAGTTCGATTCTGATTTCGTGACGGAAATCAAGACGGAGAAAAAAGCGGGCCTGCTGGGCGACGATGCCAGCTACGAACAGATCAGTCCCGCGTTTGACGATGTCGCGTACAAGCCGATCCGGAGAGATTATCTGCTGGGCCGGCTGGTCCCCATCATTGAAATCGCGCCCTATCTGTCCACGCCGCTGAAATCCGGGATCAACTCGAGGTGGGGCCTCGAGGCTGACCTGGCGGTGTACGGCATCCCCCAGATCGGGGAGGATTCGTCCGTCTCCAGATTTTTCGATACCTTTCTGGTGGGGTTTGCGCTGGGGTACGACTACACCGATGAGATTTTCAATGCGACCAACTATTCCCACGGCCCCCTGTTCAAATTCATCTTTGACATCAAGAATACGGATATCGGGTTCTGCCTGTACGCAAAATGGAAATTCAATAACGAAAACGACAACACGTATCAATCCTTTCCCTTCGGGGGAAGAATGAGTTTCAGCCGGGATTTCTTTTCGTTGTACGTGGGGGTAGGCAACGAGCCGCGCTATACCGACCGGATGGAGAATGTCATCACGGTCTATACGGGTCTGACCGTTTATTTCCCGGTGGGCATGACATTCGACGGAATATTCGATTGAAACCATGCAAAAAACCCTCTGCCTCGCCCTGTCATTCTGTTGTCTTCTTCTTGCCGGGTGCCTCGGCAAGCCCCTGCTGCCCTATACGCTGGAGACGCCGCCCCTGACCCTGGTCCCGGCATCGGCGGCAGGCATCGAGGACGGGCGCGGGCGTTTCCGGGAGATCTACTGCGCCATCCGGAAAGACCACGGGGCCACACTGCCCTACGACCGCCCCTGCGACGAGGTGATCCTGCGACTCGAGGGCGAGCCGAACCCGACGGCCAGACCCGTCCCGCTCGGGCAGGCGAATCGCAAGCTCCGGTTCTTCATGGTTTCGGGGCTGTACAATGACTGCATCGAAGTGAGCAAGGCCTTTTCCTATGCCCGCGCGCACGTCGAGCGCTACGGGTACCGGACCGGGGAAATCCCCGTGAGCGGCTGGTCGGACAGCGGCCACAACGCCGGGCTTATCCGGGATGCCCTGGTGGCTGCGGAGCTCTCACCGGGCGAAAAAACGGTGCTCGTCGGATATTCCAAGGGCACGCCGGACATCCTGCAGGCCCTGGTTGAATATCCCGAGATCGTCGGGCGGGTGGCGGCGGTCGTTTCGATTGCGGGCGTTGTCGGGGGCTCGCCGCTGACCGATTCGCTCGACGAGCCGTACCGGAAGATGATGGGAAAGAACCCCGTTGTCGACTGCCCGGGCGGGGTCGGCGACCCGATCGCGAGCCTGCAGCGCTCGACCCGCCAGAGATGGCTCTCGCAAAACCGTCTGCCGGCAGCGATAAGGTACTTTTCGCTCGCGACCTTTGCGGAGCGCGAGAACATCTCCACGATCCTTCGCGTTTCTTACGACCGTCTGGCCCGGATCGACCCGCGCAACGACAGCCAGTTGATCTTCTACGACCAGATCATCCCCGGGTCGACCCTTCTGGGATACGCCAGGGCCGATCACTGGGCGGTCGCCATTCCCTTTTCGCAGGACGGGGTGTTCCCCGCCCTGATCGACAAAAACGAATTCCCCCGCGAAGTCCTCCTGGAAGCCATCATGAGATTCGTGGAGGAAAGCCTGGGTTCATGACGGATACGCCTCTCGTCAGCGGGCCCGGATGGCATGCGTGCCGGTGACGTACCGATGAAGCAAACCTGTGCGGGAGGGTGAACATGTTGCGATGGATCCCCGGGGCCGCCGTTGTGCTTGCCCTATGGGTCGCCGCAGGGTGCAGCTCCGCCGTCACCCTGCAGGTGCGGCAGGCGGCGCCCCTGCCCCCGGAGGGCAACACGACGCTCCTGGCAGGCGTCGGCAGGGCGGACATCACCCCGCGGCCGGGCATGCCGACGACGGGCTACGCGACCAATGGCAACTCCGGGCAGGGTTTCCGCACCCGCCTCTACGCACGCGTCATCTACCTCAAGCCCGTGGATCAAAGGCCCGTGGCCCTGGTCCAGTGCGATCTGCTGGCGGGCTCCGAGCTGGTGCACCGCAGGCTGGCCGAGATGGTGGCCCAAGAGACCGACCTCGACCTGGGAGGGATCATGATGTCGGGGACCCACACCCATTCCGGCCCGGGCAACCTCCTGGGGAGCAACTTCTACGTGATGCACGCGGGAAATGCCGGGGGGCTGGACCGGAAGTTCTTCGACTTCATGACCGGCCGGATCGCCCGGGCGATCATCGAGGCCTACCACGACAGGCGACCCGCCAAAATCGCCACGGGGAGTGTTGACGTCTACGGCTTCACGCGCAACCGCAGCATCTCGGCCTACAGGGCCAACAAGAACGCAGACCCGGAGAAGGCCCGGGACATCCGCAAGGCGGTAAACCCCGCGATGCACATGGTGCGCGTCGACTGTCTCGACAAGAAGAGCGGCGCCTACGTGCCCGCCGGGGCCCTCACCAGCTTCTCGATCCACGGAACCAGCGTGCCCTCCCGGAACACCCTCTACAACGCCGACGTCTACGCCTACATGGAACGGGAGCTCGAGTGGGAGATGGCAAGGAAGCACGGCGCGACGAGGTTCGTCCATGCCGTGGTCAACGGCACCCATGCCGACAATGGGCCGGACTGCGCCCCTACCGGCTGCCGGGGATACAGGGATTCGCGACGACTGGGCGTGGGCCTGGGAAAGAAGGCGGTCGAGCTCTTCGACTCCCTGGCGCAGGGCCTCCGCGCCGATGTCGAGATTCGGTCCGCTCTTCGGGAGATCGACTATTACCGGGACGGCGCCATCGACGGGATCGCGGTCTGCGATCCTCCCCGGGTGGGCAACCCGCTGCTCGCGGGCGCAAGCGACGGCGGCCCCACGCCCGTGCTCAGCGTGCTGCCGTTTACCAGGGAAGGATCGCGCCGGTGGATCTTCACCGGGGGGTGCCAGGGAAACAAGCGGATCGTCGCGTGGCCCATCCAGTCGCTCGTCCTCCCGCGGGACGAGTTCCCGCACGCGATCACCTACCAGGCCATCCAGCTGGGCGACATGGTCCTCCTGCCTCTTCCCTACGAGGTCACCATGGAAGCGGGCAGGCGCATCGCCGAGGCCTGCAGGAAATCGGCCCTCGAGGCAGGCATGGGCGCCGATACGCGCTGCGTGGTCGTGAGCGTTACCAACGGCTACACCGGCTACTGCACCACCCCCGAGGAATACGGGGAGCAGCGCTACGAGGGCGGCCACACGCTCTACGGGCCCAACACCAATCCCTTCATCGCGGCGCAGGCCGCAAAGCTCGTGGGCGACCTGGCGAGAAAGGCGGACGTGCGCGACGCGCCGGGGGACCGGACCTTCACCCTCACGGCAAAAACGTTCTACCGGGAGTATGATGCGCCGAAGGGCCTGCGCGCGTCGCTCGCGGAACCGGCAACCTGCAGGGCCGAGGGCGACGAGGAGTGCTGGAGTTTCCGCTGGGCCGACGTCCCCCCGACGCTGATCGACCTGCACCGCCGCCTGGTGTCGATCGAGTACAGCGAGGACGGGGCGGGATGGCTCCCCCTCGAAGAGCGCGGCATCCGCGTCGATGACGACGGCTACGATCTTTCCGTGAGCTTCACGGGCGATTTGACGGACGCCAACCTCGGGGTATACGAGACCCGCTGGCACAACCCCGAAAAGAGCCCCGGTCGATGGTACCGTTTCAGAATCGAGCCCAGGCAGGGGCAGGAGGTCCTTTTCTCGAAGGCGTTCAAGTAGGGCTACAGGATCGCTCCCCGCTGAAGGCTTCTCATGTGGTCCTCAGCGCATCGACGATCTTCATCCGCGAGGCCCGGAAGGCCGGCAGCACGCCGCCCACAAAACCCATGACGAGAGAGAACAGGAGGGCCTGCCAGACAATCTCCGCCGTGAGCGTAAAGGAGAAGGCAAGCTCCGAGAAGGTCTGGAAGTTGAGCGTCGAGATCGTCAGCAGCTGCAGGAAGGAGGCAAGAAAAAGCCCCACGGCGCCCCCGATGAACCCCAGCAGCAGCGCCTCCATGAGAAAGGCCCCCAGGATGCTGCGCCGCTGGAACCCGAGGGCCCTCAGCGTGCCGATCTCGGCGGTGCGGTTCGCCACGGCGGCGTACATGGTGATCATGGCCCCGATGACGGCCCCGAGCGAGAAGATGATCGTCAGCGACATCCCCAGGATCCGGAGAAACTTCGCCATCATCTCCGACTGATCGGCGTAGAAGCGCGTTTCCCGCTTGGCCTCCACGGTGAGCCGCGGGTCGCTCTCCACGCGGGCCTTGAAGGCGTCGAACGCGGATGCGTCGCGAAGTTTGAAGATCACCGACGAGTACACGGGACGCCGGAAGGCCTGCATGAGCTGGTCCGCGTCACCCCAGATCTCGGAGCTGAAGCCCGTGTTGCCCGCGTCGAAGATCCCCACCACCGTCCAGTCCCGCATGCCGAATCGCAGTGTCTCGCCGATCCCGGCACCCGTGAACCGCCGGGAGACACTCTCGCCGGCGATGATCTCCGAGGAGCTCGGCTTCGGCATCCTGCCCTCCAGGAGCTTCACCTGGGGGCGCATCGACAGCGACTCCCCGCTCACCCCGCGGATAATGACGTTCGAGGGCTTGTCGGTGCCCCGCTTCGGGAGGCTGATGAGCACCACGACCTCCTTGGCGAGCATCCGCCTGCCGCCGGGCCCCACGGCCACCTCGGGCTGGGTCTCGATGACGGAGGCCTGCAGCCTCTCGATGCCGCTCTGGACCTCCGACTGGGATCCCTTGCGGATGAGGACCACGTTGTCCCAGGATCCCGTGTCGACGAGGGTCTTCTGCAGGCCCTCGGCCAGCATGAGGATGGCGGAAAAGACGAAGACGACGAGCGCCATGCCCGAGGCCGTGAGGATCGTCGTGAGGCGCCTCGTCCAGAGGTTCCGGAAGCTGTATGAAACGGGAACTCGCATACCGGGTCCAGGTTTAATGCATTCTGTTTCTTTTCCGCTCTTCCTCGCTTCCGCTCTTCCGGTCCTTACCCGATTCTCCTCAAACCGTCGGCGATGCGGATCCTGACGGCGCGCCACGTGGGGAAAAGGGCCGCCACGATCCCCACGAGGGTCCCTGCGGCGATGTCCATGAAGATCGTCTGTCTCTCCACGAAGAAGATGGGGAAGTAGGTCCCCAGGTAGTCGGCAAATGCCGCCGCCACGGGGAAGGTGAGCCCGATCCCGATGGCCGTCCCCGCGAGGCTGATGACGAGCGACTCCCCGAAGATGAGCCCCGCGATGAACCAGCCCCCGAAGCCCAGGGTCTTGAAGACGGCGTACTCGCCGATCCGCTCGCGGGCCGTCATGGCCATCGTGTTGGCGACGACGGCCATGATGATGACGATGATCACGATGGAGACGAGCTGGATGGCGATGAGGATCGCCTCCGTCATGGAGACGAAGCTCATCTGGAAGGCCTTCTCCGTCTCCGTGAGGGTCTCGGCGAGCGAATTCTTGAAGGCGGCGTCGATCGTCGTGCTCACCTCGCCGGCGAGGTTCGGGTTCGCGATGCCGATGATGTAGTACCCCGCCTGGTCCGCACGCCGGGCGGCCGTCTTCTTTATCGTCTCGTTCAGGTAGTCCCAGTGGAAAAAGAACTGGGTCTCGTCGACGCTGCGGTCCTTGCCCCGGTAGATGGCGCGGATGGTGAACTCCCAGTTGCCGGGGAAGATTGTGCCCTTGAGGGTGACCGTGTCCCCCACCTTCCAGCCGAACTTCTCGGCGACCTTCCTGCCGGCGACGGCGCCCTTGCGGTCGTTCAGAAACGATGCGCGTTGCAGATCCGGGATGATGTACTCCGGGTAGAGGGCCAGGAAGCTGCGGGGGTCCACGGCGAAGTTGGGGAAGAAGTTCTTCTCCTCGATGTAGACGCCGCCGAACCAGTTCCCCCAGGAGACAAGGGTCACGCCGCTCACCTGCCGGATCTTGTCCTTGTAGGCCAGCGGCAGCGGGAAGACGAGCGAGATGGAATTGCGGATCACGAGGCGGTTGGCCGATGAGGCTTCGACGCCTGCGTACCAGGCGTTCACCATGGTCCGGAGCATCCCGAAGGCCAGAATGGCGATGGTGATGCCCAGGATCGTGAGCCCCGTTCTCAGCTTGTGGCGAAAGGCGTTGCGGATGAGGAGCTTAAGAGTTCGCATGGTTCAGGTAGCCCTTGTCCAGGTGGCGGATCACCTGGGCCGCCTCGGCGGCCTTGGGGTCGTGGGTCACCATGATGATCGTCTTGCCCGACTCGCGGCTCAGCCGGCACATCAGCGACATGATCTCTTTCGCCGAGGCGCGGTCCAGGTCCCCCGTGGGCTCGTCGGCAACCAGGATCGTGGGGTCCGTCACGACGGCCCGGGCAATGGCCACGCGCTGCTGCTCGCCGCCGGAGAGCTGCGAGGGGTAGTGGTCCATCCGGTGCGCGAGGTTCACCACGCTCAGGGCCATCTCCACATGCTCTCGCCTCTCCGCGCGGGTGAGGCCCGTGAGCTGCAGGGGCAGCTCCACGTTCTCGTAGGCCGTGAGCACCGGGATCAGGTTGTAGAACTGGAAGATGAACCCCACATGGGTGGCACGCCAGTGGGCCAGTTCCGTTTCGCCGAGGGCCGTGATGTCGACGCCGCCGATGACGATCGTCCCGCTGTCGACCTTGTCGATCCCGGCGATGAGGTTCAGAAGCGTGCTCTTGCCGGACCCCGAGGGTCCCATCAGCGCGAGAAACTCTCCCTCGCGGATGTCGAAGTTGATGTCCTGGAGCACGGGGATGATGTGGCTGCCGCGCAGGTAGGCCTTGTTGACGTTTCTCACCTCGACGATGACGGGCTGCGCCTCCAGATCCGGAGGGGGCCCGTGCTCATCGCAGGTCGTGGTTGATTCGGACATGGCCCTCCGTGAAGAATGAAGTTAGGAAGTTAAGAAGTTAGGAAGCTATGAAGATGAGAAGATTGGAGAAGTCGGCTACCGTCGATTACACCGGAACTGTCCGAACTTCATAACTTCCTAGCTTCATAACTTCCAGGCTTTATTTCTCCGCCTGCTTGACGCGGCTTCCGCTCTTGAGGCCCTTGGACGGGTTGAGGACAACCCGGTCGCCCGCCTTGACGCCGCCCGTCACGACGAGCAGATCGCCCAGTTTCCCGCCCGTCGAGATCTCCTGCTCCTCCACCTGGCCTCCCCGGATGACAAATGCCGTCGATTTGTTGTTCCGGCTCACCACGGCGGCGGGGTTGATCGTGGTGCGGGACGTTTCCTCCCCGGGACTGACGGCCTTCGACAGGAAGGCCACCTTGGCGCTCATTTCCGGGAGGACCCTGGGGTCCTTGTCGACGAAGCGGACCTTGACCATGACGGTGGCCTTGCTTCGGTCCGCCGTGGGGATGACCATGTGAACCTCTCCACGGAAACGCTTGTCCGGCAGGGCGTCGAGCTGGATCTCGCAGGGCTGTCCGGCCTTCACCTGCTCGAGGTTAGACTCCGACACGTCGGCCTCGACCTGCAGGGAGTTCATGTCGGCGATGGTGACGACGGCCGCCTTGGCGTTGGCGGCGGCGCCCAGGGGCGTTATGATGTCGCCGATGTCGGCATTCTTGGTGAGTACGACGGCGTCGAAGGGTGCCCGGATGAGGGTGTACTCCACGCTCACTCTTGTCCCCTCGAGGGCAGCCTCGGCGGCCTTCACGGCCGATTCGGCGCCGGAAACGCCGGCTACGGCCTTCTTGTAACGGGCCTCGGCGGCGTCAAAGGAGGCCTTTGTCGTGTACTCCTGGGCGAGGAGTTCCTTCTCCCGCCCGAATGAGGACTTGGCGTCCTCGAGTTCCGCCCGTGCCTGAGCGAGGCTGTATCGGGAAACGCTCAAGTTCGCCCGGGCCTGTTCCCGGGCCGCGGCTGCGTCTGCACCTTCGAGCCTCGCGATGATATCCCCCTTCTTCACGCGGCTGCCCTCCTCGACGTTAATCTCCAGGAGCTGGGCCGTGATCTTCGAAGCGACGGCGGCCTTGCGCTGGGCCACCACGTAGCCGCTGGCATTGAG
>DIFQ01000035.1 GCA_002419215.1 Syntrophaceae bacterium UBA5744 | reverse complement strand
CTGTTTTTAAAATCATTCCAGTGATTGGTCATTGCGCCGCGACCGAACGACTCTGCCAGAGCCGGTACAGTGGCGCTGTGTCAGATCCGGGCCTGGTGTTCGATGTACACCAGACCCAACCCCCTCAAGAATTTTTGATAGAGCCAGCACTCTTCGTTGTCCATGGCGGCCGAGCCGACGGAGGCGATGCCTTCCGTGCGGTTTACGAGCTCGCCCTTGGCGTTGCGGGCCTTGAAGCTCTTGTCGCGGCTCGTCTTGATGTTGCGGGCGATCTTGTCCAGTGCCCATTCCCACTCGACCTCTTTCCACTCGGTCGTGTAGGGCGCCCGGTAGAGGGGCTTGTCGAGCCGGTTCTTGTTGTTGGCCATCTGGTAGATGGAGCCGCCCTTGGGACAGAGCGTACCCTGGTTGATGGGGTGGTCGGGGTCGCCCTCGGTGTTGATGACCTTGCCGTCGCGTACGGACACGATGATGCCGCATCCCACGGAGCAGTAGGGGCATACTGTCAGGGACTCTTTCGTGTGGATCGTCTTCAGCGCTGCGGCGTGTGACTTGGCGGGGCTCAGGCCGATGCCGAGACCGCTGGCGGCCAATGTCGCGCCGGAGAGCTTCAGGAAACCTCTTCTGCTGACATCCATAAAAACCCTCTCTCCTTTCAAAGAATGTCGCGGGAACTTCTCTCCCATCCCCGGGTCTCCTTTCCAAGCGCGGGAGGCACGGCCGTTTCCAGCCATACCCATCGTCCACCCTTCCTGGAGGTCTCTCTTTCTCTCTGTAGAACGGGCGGATCGGAGACGCCATTTTTCGGCGGGACCGTCACAGGGGTAACAATCCGGCTGCTCCTCAGGAAGAAAAAAGGAACGGATCAAGACGTGGGAGCGCCTGAAAACGGCGATTTTCTATAATAAAAAGGGCGCAAGAAGTCAAGGTTTATTTGGCCGAATAGCCAGTGAAATCAGATACATATGTCATTTGTGACATATATGGTTTGCCCGCCGCTGCGCCGGTTGCCCTTCTTTCCCTAGCGCCATAATGCTTCGGCATCACGAACAAATTCACCTTGGCGGCATGCCGGGCAACCGGATTGTTTGTGTCATAATTGACATATTTGCGGTGATCTGTTACAAGGGTTTTGCCTTCCAATTTCAACCGTATTATCGTGAAAGGAGCGGGGATATGGCCGAGGATGTCCGGTGGGTGAAGACGCACTGCGCGCGTATGGACCACGGCGGATGCGCCCTGTTGGTCGGGGTCAAGGGCAACGAGATCGTCCAGATCAAGGGTGATCCTGAGGGGTACCTGAACAAGGGCTACACCTGCTTCAAGGGACGGGTGTCTGCAGACCGTCTCACGCACCCGGACCGTCTCACGCATCCCCTCAAGAGGGTGGGCGAGAGGGGCGAGGGGAAGTGGCAGCGCATCTCCTGGGAGCAGGCCCTCGGCGAGACGGCGGGGAGCCTGTTGAAAATCAAGGAAAAGCATGGCGCACGGGCCGTGGGGTTCGGTGTCGGCATGCCCAAGGGGCTCGAGCATTTCGTCCTGATCCGCCTGGCCAACATCTTCGGCTCCCCCAACGTCATCGCCTCCCAGGACGTCTGCCATGCCGGAAGGGAAGTCACGGGCATTCACACCTGCGGCTTCTACCCCGTTGCCGATCTGCACAACCCCACGAAACTGATGTTTTTCTGGGGAAGCAATCTGGCCTCCACCAGCGAGGAAGGGCAGATCTACAGCCAGGTGGGCGCTCAGCTGAAGGGCGGCGCCAAAATGATCGTCGTCGATCCCCGGAGGACCGAGCTTGCCGAAAAGGCGGACCTCTGGCTCCAGCTTCGTCCCGGGACGGTCCAGGCCCTCGCCCTGGCGATCATCCACGTCATCTGCGAGGAGGGACTCTACGACAAGGCCTTCGTCGAGAAGTACACCCACGGCTTCGACGACCTGGCGCAGCACGCCAGGCAGTACTCCCCCGAAAAGGTCGCCGAGATCACCTGGGTCCCCGCGGAGTCGATCCGCAAGGCCGCCCGGATGTACGCCGAGGCGAAGCCCGCGGCCCTGCAGTGGGGAAACGCCATCGAGCACGACGTCAACCTGTTCGACGCCACCCGCGCCCTGGCCTGCCTGATGGGGCTGACGGGCAATCTCGAGATCCCCGGCGGGAATGTCAATGCCCGGGACCCCAAGATCATGGGCCTTGCCCCGTTTGTCCGCGCCGACCTGATCCCCGACAAGCGCACGGAGATGATCAGTGCCCATTACCGCGTCATCCCGCGGCTCATGACCATTGCCCCGGCCTTCTTCCGCAAGGCCGTCCTCGAGGGCAAGCCCTATCCCGTCCGGGGCTACTACGGGATGTGCACGAACCCGATGGTTGCCTGGGCAGACAGCCGGCTCACCTATGAGGCGTTCAAGAGCCTCGACTTCGTCGCCGTCGCGGAGATCTTCATGACGCCCACGGCCGCCATGGCCGACATCGTCTTCCCCGTGGCCCACCAGTACGAGATGAACGACATCGGCCACTACGGCATCGGCCACGGCATGATCCTCGCCCGCCCGAAGGTCGTCGACCCGCCCGGGGAATGCTGGCCCGACATGAAGATCATGAACGAACTGGGCAAGCGGGTCTCCCCGCCGGAGCTGTGGCACGAAAACCACGAGGAGTTCCTGGAGGACCTCTTGAAGCCGGCGGGGCTTACCTACGCCCAGTTTGTCGAGAAGGGGTACCTGAAGGGCCCGTCGGGCACCCGGTCCTACGAGGCGAAGGGGTTCCCCACGCCCACGGGCAAGGTGGAGCTGCGCCTGAGCACGGCCGAGAAATTCAAGCTCAAGCCGCTGCCGGAATTCACGGGGTTCCCCGAGCCCGACGACCCCGACTACCCCCTGCTCGCCATCAGCGCCAAGAGCCGTTACTACCTGCTTTCCTCCTACCGGTGGGTCGGGAGGCTGCGCGAGAAGAGGCCTCACCCGCTCGTGGAGATTCACCCCGACACGGCGGCGAAGTACGGAATCGGCGAGGGCGACGACGTGATCATCGAGACGAAGTACGGCTCCATCACCCAGAAGGCCCGCGTCACCGACATCATCGACCCCCGCGTGGTGAGCCCCGCCCTGGGCTGGTGGTTCCCCGAGGCATCGCCGGAGACCCAGTACGGCTGGAGGAAGTCCAACTACAACATGCTGACATCGGTCGGGAAGCTGGGGAGGGAATTCGGGACGCCGAACATCAAGAACCTGCCCTGCCGGATCCGGAAGGCGTCGTGACGCCGTCCGTTGCGCCCTGTCTGCCGGAGAACGTCCGCACTCTGTCGCGGAGGGGCATGTGAGGGCAGAGGTGTTTTGAAATTCGTGCAAAGAAGGCTCCCGGGAGGGAGTCTTTTTTGTTCGTGAAGCCGGGGGATGGCCGGTGTCGAGGAAAGCCGGCTGAACCCCATGCGCGACGAAGGAGATCGACACGTGAAGAAGGACCCGAACGAGATCGACGAGGGCCTCGGCTATATCGGCTACCGGGAAGCCCTGGACATCGTCACGGCCGATGTCCGGCCGCTGGGGGATGAAGAGCTGCCGCTCAACCTGTGCGTGGGCCGCGTTTCTTCGTCGGACGTGTCGGCAACGGTGAGCTACCCCTCCGTAGACGTGTCGCTCAAGGACGGGTTTGCCGTGGTCTCGTCGGATGTCGCGCGGGCCGAACGGGACGCCCCTGTCCGCCTGATCGTCGTCGGTTCTTCATTTGCCGGCGCTGCCTTCGGCGGCCGGATCAAAAGCGGGGAGGCCGTCAACGTCTGCTCCGGCGCGCCCATCCCGGTCGGGGCGGATGCGGTGGTTTCCGGCGAGTTCTGCGAGGTGCGGTCGGGCGGGGACGTGCTCGTCAGGGCCGACGCCCGTCCGGGCCGGAACATCCTGCAGACCGGTATCGAGGTGGCAGCCGGGACGGTGATCATCCGGCAGGGGGAACGGATCACGCCGGGCCAGCTGGGGCTGG